>DASPJQ010000754.1:0-4454 GCA_035628535.1 Flavobacteriales bacterium
CATTGGCAGGCGGTGCTGCGTGTGTTATGATTGGCTCAATGTTTGCCGGTACCGAGGAATCGCCTGGGGAGACAACCATTTTTGAAGGGCGAAAATTCAAGTCATACAGGGGGATGGGGTCGTTGGAAGCCATGCAGCAGGGATCAAAGGACAGGTATTTTCAGGATATGGAAGACGATATTAAAAAGCTTGTTCCTGAAGGAATTGCAGGCCGCGTTCCATTCAAAGGCCATTTAAAGGAAGTTATTCATCAAATTGCCGGAGGACTGCGGTCTGGTATGGGTTATTGCGGGGCCAAGGACCTGGAAGCGCTTAAAAAGGCCCAATTCATTCGGGTCACCATAGCCGGTATGAAAGAAAGTCATCCGCATAACGTATCCATTACCTCTGAAGCGCCCAATTACAGCGCTGTATAAATGTTAATTTTTTTAAATGAATAAAATTAAAAACAAGCATAAACGTTAATTTTAACCTTTCAAAATACACGTCATGAACAAATTATCAGTTTTAACCGTTGCCACCATTGCCCTGCTTTGTCATAACTCCTATGCCCAACCCGCCCGTTCGGCTGCTGACCCGCAAAAAGACGAGGTCATTATGACCGTAAAAGGCAAACCGGTTTATAAATCGGAATTTGAAAACATTTACAAAAAAAACAACAAAGAAGTAAATGTATCAAAGGAAGCGCTTGATGAATACATGGTGTTGTTCACCAATTTCAAACTGAAAGTAACAGAGGCTGAAGAAATGGGAATGGATACCGTACGCAAATTCCGCGATGAATTGGATGGTTACCGCAAGCAACTGGCAAAACCTTATCTGGTTGACCAGAACATGAATGACAACATGATTATGGAAGCCTATGACCGTTTAAAAACCGAAGTGCGCGCAAGTCACATTCTTATTAAATGCGAAATGGACGCTGCTCCTGAAGATACCTTGAAAGCGTATAAAAAAGCTATGAGTATTCGTGAAAAAGTACTCAAATCAAATGACTTTGGTGCCATTGCCGCTATACCAGGCAACAGCGATGATCCCTCGGCAACAAAAAACAAAGGTGACCTTGGTTATTTTACTTCGCTGCAAATGGTTTATCCGTTCGAAAATGCTTGCTACAAATTAAAAGTTGGTGAAATAAGCATGCCTGTTCGTACCCGTTTTGGTTATCATATCATAAAAGTTGTAGATAAGCGCCCTTCACGCGGGCAGATTCGCGTTGCGCACATCATGATTATAGCCAAACCCGAGGATCCGGCCGAAAAGCAGGAAAATGCCCGTAAAAAAGCGGAAGAAATTTTAGCAAAAGTAAAAGCCGGTGAGGACTTTGCTGCGCTGGCTTCACAATATTCAGAAGACCAAAGTTCATCGCGCAAAGGAGGCGAATTGCCTGCTTTTGGCTCGGGACGCATGGTGCCTGAATTTGAAGATGCGGCCTTTGCCCTTAAAACCGATGGTGAAATTTCGTCCATTGTCAAAACCAATTACGGTTACCATATCATTAAACGGCTTGAATTGAAAATGCTTGAACCTTTTGATGAAAAGAAAGCTGAACTGAAACAAAAAATCCAACGTGATACGCGTTCGTTCCTGCCAAAAAAATCATTCATTGCCAAACTGAAGACAAAATACAATTATGCAGACCTGAACAAGAAAAAAGATCTTTACGCTTTTTATGCTGTAGTTGACACGTCTATTTTTGATAACGAATGGAAAATGGAAAAAGCAAAAGGAATGGAAAAACCGCTGGCAAAATTTGCCGATAAGACCTATACCCAAAAAGATTTCGCTATGTACCTGTGGAAAAACCAGCGTAAACAAAAGAACCAGGACATTAAATCGTATATAAACAACCAGTATGAGACCTTCATGGGTGATGAACTGATTAACTATGAAGACTCAAAACTGGAAGAACAGCATCCTGAATTCAGGGCCCTTATGAAAGAATACCGGGATGGCATTTTGCTTTTTGATTTAACCGATAAAAAAGTTTGGTCAAAAGCAGTGAAAGATACCGCAGGCCTGCGCGAATATTACAACAAGAATAAAACCAATTATATGCACCCTGAGCGCTATGACGTAGTGATATATACCTGCAAGGATGCCGATTTGGCAAAAAAAGTGCGCAGCGAAGTGAAAAAAGGAAAGCTTACGGATGATAAAATCCTTGAATTGTTCAACAAAGAATCGCAACTGAACTTAAAAATTGAAAAAGGAATTTTCAATGCCGAGGAAAAAGACATCATCGTAAAATCGGGGGCCCTTACGCAAAAGTTAGGACCTGATAAGTTGACAGCCGATTATAAAGATGCCAGCAACCAGACCGTATTTATTAAACTGAAAGAGGTGCTTAAACCAAGCCCTAAATCACTGATCGAAGCAAAAGGACCGATTACAAGCGATTACCAAACCTGGCTTGAAAAAGAGTGGATTGATTCACTCAAGGCCAAGTACCCGGTGGTAGTAAATAAAGACGTTTTATACGGAATTAAGAAAGACTAAACATGCAAAGGGGACTCAAAAAGTCCCTTTTGAATTTTTAATGAATTTTAACCTGCCCATAGCTTTATTCCTGTTATCTTCATTTTACATGATGGGCACGGTTTCATGCGGTAATGACAAATCAGGCGAAAAAATACTTGCCAGGGTTGGTAATGTATGTTTATACGCTTCTGACTTGCAGGGTGTGCCTGAAACGCAGGATAGCATTGGATTTGTGCGTAACTATACCCAAAACTGGATTAACAACCAGGTTTTGCTGCAGGCAACTACTGGCGCTGATGAAGGTTCCACCAATGAAATCGATAAAAAAGTTGAAAAATTCAGGCAGGATCTCTTGCTTGCCGAATATGAAAAAAACTTTTTGGCCAAAAACCTTGATACAGTCGTTACTGAAAAGCAAATAAACGGTTTTTATGCATCTCACAAACCGCTTTTTGAATTGCGCGATTACGTGGTAAATGTTTTTTACATGCGCTTTGATGCCAATGAAAAATCGGCTGAAACAGCCGGGCGGGAAATACAAAACTGCAAAACCCCCGAAGACGCTTCCCGCATTGAACAAAAATACGCGGCCGTTGCAACCAATTCTTACCTTGACCCGGATGCGTGGCTGTTTTTTAACGATTTGTTGCGCGAAGTGCCCGTAAACGTGGAAGACAAAGCGCGGTTCCTGCAAAACAACCGTTTTTTTGAAACCAGTAATGACAATGAGGTGTATTATGTGCGCATTTTTGATTACAAGTTAAAAGATGAAACATCGCCCATGAATCTTGTAAGACCAAAAATAAAAAACCTGATACTGCGTGAAAGGTCACAAAAGCTCGTTGAAGAAAACCGAAAAACGCTTATTAAAAAATTTAGCAGCTCAACTGAAATTGAAAATTATGTCAAATAAAGTATTGGTTAGTGCGTTTATTGTGCTTTCTTTTGCTGGCCGCGCCCAACAGAATATTGACCGCATTATTGCCATTGTTGGTGATAAAATCATATTGCACAGCGATATTGACAACCAGGTAAAGCAGGCCACGCAGGAACAGATCAACCTGGGTGACAATCCTTATTGCACCGTATTGGAAGAAACCATGTTTCAGAAATTGCTTGTACACCAGGCCGATGTTGATAGTTTACCGGTAAAAGATGAGGCCGTTGAGCAGGAACTGGAACAGCGCCTCCGTTATTTTATTGCCCAAATAGGCAGCAAGGAAAAGTTTGAAGAATATTATGGCAAATCAACCGAAAAATTCAAAGAAGATTTTCGGGAGGCCATTCGCGACCGGATGAAATCCCAGCAAATGCAGCAAAAAATTACAGGTGAAATTAAGATAACACCCAAGGAAATACGTGAGTTTTTTTACGGCATTCCCAAGGACAGTTTACCTTATATAGGTTCAAAAGTTGAAATGGCCCACCTGGTAAAAATGCCAAAGGTTACGCCTGAGGAGAAATTGCGTGTACGTGAATTATTGAATAAAAAGCGAACAGAGATTTTGGAAGGAAAGGAGTCTTTTCGCATGGTTGCCGTTGAAATTTCAGAAGACCCCGGTACCAATACCAAGGGTGGTGAATTTGATATGATAAGCAAAGGGACCTTTGTGAAGGAATTTGATGCGGTGGCTTTTTCGTTGGCCGAGGGCGAAGTTTCAGAGGTTTTTGAAACCGATTACGGTTACCACATTATGCAACTGCTGGAGCGCAGGGGAGAAATGTACAGGGGCCGCCATATACTTGTTATACCAAAAGTGACGCAACTGCAAATGGCAGAAGCATCACAAAAAATTGACAGCATTTATGCCGAAATCAAAAGTGGAAAAATTACATTTGAACAGGCTGTGGCTAAATACAGCGATGACGAAGAGACCAAATACAACAACGGCAAAATTTTTAATCCTGAAACAGGCGACACCAAATTTGACAACAAGGAAGTGGACAAACAACTTTTTATTACCATTGACGGA
>DASPJQ010000755.1:0-6483 GCA_035628535.1 Flavobacteriales bacterium
ACCCATTCGGCTGTTCCAAAAAGTTTGGTATAACCGAACAGGAAAACCTGGACTAAAGGCGGATGATAATCAATAAGGACCCCTTTGGAAATTAATTCACTTATGCTGTTAAAATCCAAACGAATGAGCGCACTCAGTTCATCGTGTGTATACGAGGTAAAAAAAATGTATGGAATGCGCAATAAAACCGCCACAAGCAAAACCAAATGAATTGGTTTTAATTGGCTTAGAATGTTCTTTTGATTTTTTTGCATATTACCATCTCAAAAATAAGCTTTTAAGCATTTAACCACAGAGGGCACTGAGATATTTGTACATTTTACCGATTCAGGATATTTTAACCGGGACATGGAGCTGGCGGAAATTTTTGAAAGAGGTACAAACAAAACCATTACATTTGACCTCCAATTTTAAGCTATCATGGAAATTTCAACCGTTTTACAGGAGTTAGGTATTGAAAAAGAAAATTCAGGATCTTCAACCGGAACGTATTGGTTTCATACACGCGGGCCATTGATTGAATCGCACTCTCCTGCCGATGGAAAACTGGTTGGAAAAGTTTATTCGGCCACTGAAACCGAATATGAAGCATGTATTTTAAAAGCGCGGGAAGCGTTTGACATCTGGCGCAGCAAACCGGCACCTCAACGCGGTGAAATTGTAAGACAAATTGGAGACGAGTTGCGCATTCATAAAAACAACCTTGGCGCTTTGGTAAGTTATGAAATGGGAAAATCGCTGCAGGAAGGATTGGGCGAGGTGCAGGAGATGATTGATATATGTGATTTTGCTGTTGGATTGAGTCGCCAATTACACGGGCTTACCATGCACAGCGAACGCGCGAACCACCGCATGTACGAACAGTATCATCCATTGGGAATCGTGGGTATTATTTCGGCCTTTAATTTCCCTGTTGCCGTATGGTCATGGAACAGCATGCTTGCCTGGGTTTGTGGCGATGTGTGTATTTGGAAACCCAGCGAAAAAACACCGTTGTGCGCCATAGCATGCCAACATATTATTTCAAAAGTTTTTAAACAGAACAACGTGCCCGAAGGCGTATCATGCCTGGTAATTGGCGATGCAAAACTGGGTGAATTAATGGCCAATGATACGCGTGTACCGTTGGTGTCGGCAACCGGTTCAACGCGCATGGGTAAAGCTGTGGGCGCTGCCGTGGGTGCTCGCCTTGGAAAATCATTGCTGGAATTGGGCGGCAATAACGCCATTATTATAACTGAAAATGCTGATTTAAAAATAGCCATTACCGCTGTTGTTTTTGGTGCAGTAGGTACAGCAGGACAACGCTGCACTACTACACGCAGGTTAATTATTCATGAAAGCATTTACAACAGCGTAAAAGAAAAACTGGTTCATGCTTACGCCCAGTTGAAAATCGGGAACCCGCTTGACCAGGGTAACCATGTGGGCCCGCTTATTGACAAAACAGCAGTGGGATATTACCTTGAGGCGTTAAAACAGGTTGACCTTGAAGGGGGTAAAGAAGTGGTTGCCGGTGGCGTGCTTAGCGGAAAGGGCTACGAGTCAGGCTGCTATGTAAAACCCGCTATTTATGAAGCTGAAAATGACTTTAAAATTGTGCAACACGAGACCTTTGCACCTATTTTATACTTGATGAAATACAGGACTCTTGAAGAAGCCATTGCCTTGCAAAATGGTGTGCCCCAAGGACTTTCATCGGCAATAATGACCACTAACCTGCGTGAGGCGGAGAAATTTTTATCACAAAGTGGCAGTGACTGCGGCATAGCTAACGTCAATATAGGGACTTCGGGAGCCGAAATTGGCGGGGCCTTTGGAGGCGAAAAGGAGACCGGTGGCGGCAGGGAAAGCGGCAGCGATGCCTGGAAAATTTATATGCGCAGGCAAACCAATACCATAAATTACGGAAATGAATTACCTTTGGCGCAAGGGATTAAATTTGATATTTAGGTATGTGTAGAAGGGCCGCGCGCTGATGACACTGATTTTTGTGATGACAGCAGATTTAATTAGCTTGCAGTGAACATAATCAAATACTTGAGCCGGTTATAGCGGTTGGGATATTTTACGGTGACAAAATCGAAATTTCATATATTTCATTATTTGAAATTTCTAAATTTAAAATTGAAACGACAATTAATTTTATTACGATGACTAAGAATGAAGCACAACGCCTTTGCGACAAGATTGCCAGGAATTATTCAAAAGACAACGATGCCAAAGAGCAAACCATTGCCGATTTAAAAACCTTGCGCAATTATTTTATTGAAGTAAAAGATCCCATGTTGACCAAAATCACACGCCTGGCTTATGAATACCTGGAAAACCATGCTTCTTTTGATGTGGAAATTGAAGATTTTGAGCCCGATGAAGAACAAGGCACATTTGAATACTTCATGGAACTTGTTATGAATTACGACAACAATTACAACCGCGAAGAATTAAGGGAAATTAAAATGCGTTTACTGGAGCAGTAACAATCGCTGATAATATAAATTAAGGCCGCGTGACCCACGTGGCTTTTTTTTTGCATTACGTAGGGTTTTTTCTGGTCAAAACGTCAAAAAAGCAACCTTGCTTACTGACCAGAAATTCATACGGACCCTGCGCGAAAAAAACCAGGAAACCTTCAGGTTGCTGGTTTATACCTGGCAAAACAAGGTATTCAATACCTGCATAGGTATTTTGCAAAATGCCGAGGATGCCGAAGAAACAACGCAGGACGTTTTTGTGGAAGTGTACTTTTCGGTACATAAATTTGACGGCCGTTCAACCCTTTCAACCTGGATATACCGCATTGCCATTAACAAATCACTTGACAGGCTTCGTCATAATAAACGTAAAAAAAGAGCGGGATTGTTACAGCGTCTGTTTGACGGCAATAAAATGAATGACCCGGCTGGTTTTATTCATCCGGGAGTTGAAATGGAGCGAAAGGAGTTATCGGTCATCCTGTTCAAGGCAATTGACCTTCTTGCAGAAAATCAAAAAACAGCCTATATACTGCATTATTTGGAAGGCCTGCCTCAACAGGAAATTGCCGACATCATGCAAACCTCGGTAGGTGCTGTTGAATCGTTGTTATCCAGGGCAAAAGCCAAACTGCAAAAGCTGCTTGGCGATTATTACCGTAAAAATTTTAAATAATAGCGAAGGGTTTGGGAAAATGTAGCGTCATAAGCAGAAAATGCGGGAAGAAGATAATAGGATTGAGGAAGCGCTGGGCAGCTTAAAAGGTATCCGGCAGGCCGAAGCTAACGTTTACACATTTGATAAAGTGATGCTGAAACTGCAAAATGAGCGCGTGCCTCATGTAAGCATAAGCCGGGGCTGGATAGCGGGCATGGTCCTGGTGGTTGCGATAAATACCGGTGTTGCACTTTACAGCATAAAAAATAACGGGATCGTTATAAAAGAAAATTATTATAAAGAATTGGAAAGTGAAATGGGGTACACCAATGATTATAATTACCAAGAGGTTGATTAAAAAAGTCAGAAGTTGATTGACATTTGTAAAACTTAATCTAAAAATAAAGAGGAAATTCATTATGGATAAAAATGCCAGGATATGGAAATGGTCAACCATTGTCATGCTGTTGTGCAACCTTGGTCTTATGCTGTTCATTTTGTTGCGTCCGGCCGCAGCGCCACCACACCACCCCGGGCATGGCAATGGTCCTCATGCGCTTGACAGGTTCATTGTTGAAGAGCTTGGGTTAACCAATGAACAAGAGGTAAAATATAAAGCGCTGAAAAAAGCACATCGCACCAAAATAAATGTATTGCTTAAAATCGGACGCAACATGCGTACTACCTTTTTCACAGAACTTAAAAAAGATAAATTAAGCGATTCCCTTATATTAACCAAAGCAAAAGCCATCGGATTAAACCAGGAGGCAATTGAATTGATTACTTATAGTCACTTTCAATTGCTGCGTGAACTCCTGACAGATACCCAAAAAAAAATGTTTGACGGTCTTATCATGGAAGTGCTTCATCGCATGGCACAGCAACCCTGCACTTCCTGCCAGTCCTTGTCCACCTCTTTGTCCACCGGCATCCTAAAATACTTTTGTAACATGCATACTGTTTCTGCCTATATTTGTTTTCAAGTGCCCCGCGCATGGCTCTTTTCCTTTGAAAACGCATTAAATAACCGATAGAACAAACACAATTAAAAAAACAATCAAACACATGAAAAAAAAATTTACTCTACAGGCGGGAATTATTTTGCTTCTTGCTTTTAGTGCTGGCCCGGTTGCCGCCCAAACAAATCCGGCCATCACCTCGTGGTACATCAACACCACAGGCCTCACCGGCCGACATTATGTAATTGGCAGTTCAACGCCTATTATTGACGCCAGTTATCCGGCAAATGTTCAATCGGTGGCGTATAATACAACCCATGTTTATGTAAGCTGCAGCGGGGTTCCGGCTTATATTGTAGGTCCTTACCTTGATGGTAATCCAAGCAATGCGGCTGACAATGACAATATATACCGCATACCGCTTACGCCAGTTGAAAATACAGGCACGCCTACCGCAACCACTGCAGGCACCATTGGTGTTTTTGTTAACGGGGTTTCGTTGTTTGATTACCGCGATGGGGTTTCGTGGAAAAATTCAACAAGTGCAGAAGCAGGCGGGCCGTTAGGCGGCTCGGGTGATGGTGTTTGGAACCGCGATGCTGTTGTAGCCGAAATGGTAGGTTTTGATTGTGCCAAAGGTCATCCTGCGGGAACCAACTACCACCATCATCAAAACCCAAGCGCATTTAACCTTGACTTAAGCGTTGTGTCGAATGTTTGCGATACATACCTGGCTGATGGCTTGTACGTGATTGATTCAACCATACACTCACCGCTGTTGGGCTTTGCTTATGACGGGTTTCCAATATATGGAGCTTACGGTTATAAAAACCTGGACGGGACTGGTGGCATTGTTCGCATCAAATCAAGTTATGCTTTACGCAGCATGAGTGCGCGTACACATTATGCCGATGGAACCGATGTAACCGATGGCCCTCCTATTAATTCCACTTACCCCCTTGGCAGGTACCGCGAAGATTATGAATACATTCCTACCTCGGCATCAACGCCAGATTATCTTGATGAGCATAACGGCCGTATTTGCGTAACGCCTGAGTACCCTGCCGGCATTTATTGCTATTTTACCACCGTTGATGAAAACTGGAACTCAGCTTACCCATATGCCGTTGGCCCAACTTTTTATGGGACCAAGGTAGTAACGCTGGTAACATCTTTACCGGGCGGTTTAACTACCTACACGCCAAGCAGTATGGCAGAGCTCACGCCTTCGGCTTTCCATATGACCGTATTTCCCAACCCTGCGAATAACCAGGTTATTGTGCAATGCAAAAAAGTTTCGCAGCATAACCGCAAGGTAGAGTTGTTAAGCCTTGAAGGTAAAGTTGTGCAAACGCAAACCATATTCCAGGGCAGCACGTTGTGTTTTTTTGATACGCAAACCGTGTTACCAGGCACCTATATGGTTAAAATTACCGAAGGCGATGCCACAGAAATTGGCCGCATCGTAATTGCACAATAACGTACTAAGACTTCAGCCTTTTTAGAAATATATCCCCGTAATCAGCAACGTGACGGATTTTTAGTGACCCCGGTAAACAAAGCCGGGGTTTTTTGTTTAAAAAATAATTTCTTTCCATAAAAAACACATATATATAAAATCCGGCATGCGCCTAATGATTATTTTTATGGACCCATTTTACGTTGAAAACACATTTTAAAAATGTAATTGACCTTCCCCAAATCCTGATCAGGGAGCGGCATGACGGTATCATACAGGTTACCTTTAAAGAAGGCTGTACGCTTGACCTGGAACTGCAGGTAAGGGCATTTGAAAAGTACACCGAAATTTGCAGTGGAAAAAGGCGTCCTTTTATGTTTGAGGCAATGGACCATGTAACCATAACAAAGGAGGCCAAGGAATACGCAGTAAAAATCGAAGACATTGCCCCTATCAAAGCAAGCGCCATTTTGGTAAACAACCTTGGCTATAAACTCATTGCTGAATTTTATTACCGTATTAACAAACCGCGAAAACCTTTTAAAATTTTCAATAAGGAAGAGAAAGCCATTGAATGGCTGAAGCAATTTTTAACTGACAGTCCTTTTGAAAACTCTAAAAGTCATACCAGCAAGTGACCGGGCGGCCAATCCTTCATGCCGGATTTTTTCTTAGTTTAGTCCTATCCAAAAATGTCGGAAGAAGGCGTTTATATTGTTAAGGCAATTGACTTTACAGAAGCTGTTATCAAATTAAGGAGCGATAATATTGTGCACGTAACCTATAAAACAGGCACTGTGCTTGACGTACCGCTTCAAATGCGCATGCTGGATATGTATCATGAAATATGCGACAGCCGCAAGCTCCCTTTTTTATTTGACGCCATGGACCATGTAACCGTAACCAGGGAAGCGAAAATAAATGCCATTGAAA
>DASPJQ010000756.1:0-1405 GCA_035628535.1 Flavobacteriales bacterium
TCAGTCCGAAAATCACGGTGTTCAACCCCTCGGTTGAATTGCGGTTAATGGCAATTTCTTCAGGCGAAACACCAGCCAGTTTAGCCAGCTTGGCGCGCAAGGGTTCGCGACCCTGGTCCAGTACACGCCACATGTAGTAGGAGGGGCCTTCGTTGCATAGCTGGTAATAACGGATGTGGGCGTCCTGCACAACTTTTGGCTGCGGGGCAACTCCGCCATTATTTAAATTAATAATGTTAGGACTAACGGTAAAGGACTCACGCACCCAGCTCCAGAAATCCTCATCATTGGTAATGGTTGCCGGGTCAAGGCCGGCCAGGTATTTTGCTTTTTCTTCAAAAGTTTTAACCTCGGCCTTGCTTAACAGGGGTGAAAAAGCCATGGCTCCTGCAAGGGCGCCCGCTGTTTTCAGGAATTTTCTGCGTGATTCCATGTGCTTTATTTTGTGGAAATATACAGCTTTTTAAGGTCTGAGCCAATGGTTGACTACAATAGTAACAGCCTTAGGTTATTTCGTTTGTTTTCGTCAAAATACTGGAAAAAAGTTAAATTGATGTCAAACAATATGTACAACTTTACCGTGGTGGCAGCCCCATCATTTCCCGCAACGATTCTTTTCCGGGCTTTAATTTTTTCAAATTTCCAATCAGCAGCAAAGCCCTTTCAACGCGCAGGCTGCTGCTTTTGACAGTTGATACATATTGAATCACATAACGTTGTTTGCTCATGGTCATTGCGTTAAAGCGTTTTTTCCCCTCGGGGTCCTGCTTCAATACCTCGGCCAACTCTACGGGCACATCCATGCCGTATTTGCTTTCATCTTTTTTTAGCGAGACATGAATTTTATCACCGGGTTTAACACCCAATTCCTTCATGCGTTTAGCGCTAATGGTAACATAAGCGCTGCCATTACCCAACGCCATAGGCCCGCATTGCCATGAGACTTTTTTATTGACAGTACAAATTAACCGGATGCTTATCTTGCCACCGATTTTTTTAATTACCGAAGGACTCAACTCAAAATAATGGCCTGAAAGATGCGGAAGCGCATCAATGCAAGAAGTAAATTCTGCAAGTGCTGTTGCCTGTTTTTTGGCCATGAACGAATATACAAAAGAAATGATAGTAGGGCGCTAAGCCATCACCATATTATACCCGGCAAAATACATGGAAAGCAATATGGCGCCAACTATAATGCGGTAATAACCAAAAAGCTTAAAACCGTGTTTGGTTAAATAGTTAATGAAAAACTTTATGGCCAGCACAGCAACAACGAACGCAACGAGGTTGCCAACGAGGTAGGTTTTTATATTTTCGCCATTTAAAAGCGCGGGATTTTCTTTATAGATGTCGTATATTTTTTTTACTGTTACAGCCAGCATGGTTGGAACCGCCAAAAAAAATG
>DASPJQ010000757.1:0-1415 GCA_035628535.1 Flavobacteriales bacterium
CGTGACGATATCTGGAGCTTTGTATTGCCCCCCGTATTGTTTGACCTGACCATTGAGGTGAAAAACCTGGATACTGATGCGCCCATTGCCGATGCAGTTGTTAAGCTTGTTGGTACCGACAATACCAGTTATGAAGTAAAAACCGATGCCAACGGCCTTTTCAAATTTGAATTGGTAGGCCCTGATAAACGTTATATTAACATGAACACTACGTATACCATTGAGGTAAGCAAGAAAAAGTTTGTGACCGGTGACCAGAACTCTTCTTTAAAAGGACAGATTTCAACCGTTGGGCAACTCACCTCACAACAATATTATAAAGTGTTTAAGTTACGCGAGGTTACCGATAAAACCGTATTCCATATGCCATTGGTATTGTATGCTTATGACAAAGCTGAGTTGATGGTTGACCCAACGGGCTCAGCAAAAGGAAACGATTCTAGAAAACCGGTAAATTCAAAAGACTCACTGAACTACCTGTATGACCTTATGGTGAAAAATCCGGGATGGATTGTGAAATTACGTTCACATACCGACCAACGTGGTAAGGATGCATATAACCTGAAACTCTCACAAAGGCGTGCACAGGCTTGCGTTGACTACCTTGTAAAAGAAAAAGGTATCGATCCGCGCAGGTTGGTGGCCGAAGGTAAAGGTGAGCTTGAGCCGGTTCCTGGTTGCACCGAAGCTGAAATTAAAGCCTTAAAAACAAAAGAAGAACAGGAAGTGGCCTACCAGAAAAACAGGCGTACCGACTTTAAGATTATTGGATTTGACTTTGACGCTACCAAGCCCCAGTAGCGTGCATATATAAACTTCAAACCCTTCTGCGTGTAAAACGTGGAAGGGTTTTTTATTTTACTACTAAACAAAAAACACAGGGAATTTTGAATAGAGAAATTGAATAATCATTGTTAAACCCAATATTTCTTGATTTGAAATTTCAATATTTGAAATAAAGCAGGATCTAATTATGTCAGATATCAAGTATAACCAACGTGGCGTTTCTGCAACCAAACAAGACGTGCACGAAGCCATAAAAAACATTGACAAGGGCCTGTTCCCAAAAGCCTTTTGTAAAATTGTTCCCGATTATTTAGGCAATAGTCCCGAGCATTGTTTGGTCATGCATGCCGATGGTGCCGGCACAAAATCATCGCTTGCCTATGCTTATTGGAAAGAAACCGGGGATCTGAGCGTATGGAAAGGTATTGCGCAGGACGCACTGGTCATGAACGTTGACGATCTTGCCTGTGTAGGGGCCGTTGACAACATCATGCTCTCATCAACCATTGGCAGGAATAAACATTTGATTCCGGGTGAAGTTATCAAAACCATTATTGAAGGGACCGAAGAATTGCTTACACTTTACCGCAGTTGGGGAATTGATATTTATTCAACCGGTGGCGAAACGG
>DASPJQ010000758.1:0-13964 GCA_035628535.1 Flavobacteriales bacterium
TTACCGTATTTTTCAAGTACAAAGGTGTCCCATAGTTTGTTTTCGGGCAATTGTTCAATCAATGCAGCGGCTTTTTTTGCATCCTTGAGCGCTTTGGTGCGCAGTTTGTCCCAGTCCTCCTGTGAATTGATTGGCGGCACATCAAAACTGTATTTATCATGCGCTTCAAGCGGATTCCCTTCCAGTACCGAAAGCACGGCAGCCACAAAATAATGGATGTGAAAAGTTAGTTTGGCAATGGTATTCAAATCGTGTAGTTGTTTAGTGGCTTGTTGCCAGTCAACATCGGCCAAAACATCATTCAGGTTTGACCAGGTCCAGTTACCGCCAAAATGCACATCCTGCAAATGTTTGGCTATGTGTTGGGGATGGTTCATGGGAAGTTTAAAGTTTAAAGACATTGCCGTGTGATTGCTAATTGTTAATTCATCATTGATAACTGTCTAATACATCCATTTGGCATCATTTTCCCGAACGTCATGCGCGCGGTATTGAGCAATTTGCTTAATGAGCGCTTTTGGAAGAGGTCTGTCATAGGGAAATTGAACCGTGTCTTTACCGCATTTAAAACCTTCGAGTTCTTTTTTAAATTCCTGTAAGGTTGGTCCTGTAGGCATAAAATTTACGTGTTTTTTGAAAGCCGTAAATGCAAATAAAATGCGGTTTTCTTCAAATACGGGTGAGCCCCATTTGATGCCTTCCCTGGCCTTAGGGGCTACTTTTTTAAGGATGTCGTATAACTCCTTGAGGTGTTTTTGGCCTTCTTTCGGTGCAGCAGCAATGTACGCTTTAATGGTAGCAGGTTTGGTTGCAGGCATAAAGGTTGTTTACCCCAAATATATAAAAAGAAGTGTAAGCCGGGAAGCCTATGGAACGGGGATATATGCTGTTAAATTACGGTATGATAGCAACAAATGACACAAGGTAATAAAGCGTTAATGCCTCCCATTCAAAATATCGTGGAAAACAACAATGAGCCCATCACCGAATTTTTCAAGTTTAAGATGAAAGTTGTGTAGTTTGCCGGTAACACTGTTCCTGTATGAGTCCTCGGAATCAAATCCCTGCCCCGTTTCAACGACCTTCGCCCATTGCGGCAAATATTTTTCTTTTATGCTGGGATATTCCCTGAATACATGTTTACCAACTAAATCAAAACGGTTGTGGAATGTATTGAACGATTTGCTGGTGAGTATAAATTCAAAATCTTCGATGCCGCCTTTTGGGTTACGCACGGCTTTATACAATACAATATAGGTAAGGCACGCGTCAAGGATTCCCTTGAGCATGTTTTCCTGGGCTATAAGCTGCTCTTCGCGTAGTTTAAATTCATTTATATCACGTGCTACCCCCAATATATGGGTTACCTGGCCATGCATATTGAATTTGAAAGGACGGTCAAGAAAATGAAACCAGTTCCAATCGCCATTTTTTATCCGCAACCGCACAGCTATTTCTTTGGTCTGGCCTTTTTTCAGACCATGACAGGCATCAAGGTGGGTCATGCGTGTCCAATAATCGTCTTCATGAATGTTGTCCAGCATTATGTTGTCGGTTCCCATCACTTCTTTAACACGTTTATTTATATATGTAAACGTGTGGGTATCCAGGTCCATAACATAAATTATGTCAGCGGTATGGTTTGCTACTTGTTCAAAAAAAAACTCGTTTTCGTGAAGCTTCTGAATCAGCTTTTTTTCAGATTCTGTAAACGTTTGTTTCATTACAAAATAAAAAATTCTTTCTACTTGGTTACTGTCCGTATGAAAATACAGTGACTGTATTTTGGTACAAAAATCATTGAATGAGGTTCCATCACTAATTCAATTGGGGCGTAAAAATAAAAAAAATATTTTGATGATTGCGGTTGGAAAATTTTAACAGCGCCAAAATCAATTTTAGATGAAAAAACGATTGTTTTTCTCAAATTAATAAAACAAAAGTAAACCGTATATGGTGAGATGTAAAATTTGGAAGGTATTTTTACGATTGAAGAAGTTTTTTTTGCGTTGGACAACACAACTATTTTTTTGTTGGGACCAGTAACTCGCGGATGTCAACATCCAGTATAAACGCAATGCGTTTGAGGTCTTTAAGGTGAGGCTGGGTTTTATTGTTGCAAATGGATGCAATGGTGGTAGTGCTTTTTCCCATTTCCCGCGCAAGTGACACCTGGGTTTTGCCCTGTATGACCAGCAGTTCTTTTATGCGGTTTATCCGTTCCATAATTCCTAAAATAAGAGCAATAAAGAACTGGATTGGCATTTATTATACAGATACTGAGGCTATGCTTATACGGATGCAACTACATAGGTAATTTTATGTTGCATTTATATAAATATAATTATAATTTATGTAAATTATATATGTTTGTTTGGCTTGTTTATAACTTAAGCTCCGTTTTGTCAGGTTGTTGCCCTGATTCCAAGGCTTTTTTGGCTTAATTTATGGTTTTAGTAGTGACGGCAAAAATGTTATAGTTTTGAGTTATGCATTTTAATTTTCCAGTTCAAAATGCAATTCCAGTCCTTGGTCATCTTTCAATTGCTCCCACTGCGCAACCAGGTTTTCATACTCCCAAAGCATTTGGCGTATTGTTTTTTCATCAAGGGCCAATGGAAAATTAATGGCGTAACGCGTAAACTCCTGGTGTATGATTTCTGTAAATTGTTCCACGGTGCATGCACCGGCCGCAAGCGACTGCAATGCGCGTGTGGTAATTTCAGATACGGTGGATTCTGCAGGAAGCTTCCGGATAATTTCCTTATCAGAAAGCTGTTTAACGGAATAACCGTTGTAAATATTACCATAAAATCCGTTTTTGAATTTTAACTGGTGCTCTACCACAAAATGTGCAATGTCATGATAAGGGAGTTTAGGGCCCAGGTCGGCCCGTTCAACCGTTCCGTCCTTTTTTTCACAAATGAGTTGGTTCCTGTTTCCTTTATGTACAATTTGTATTTTCATGTGGCATTAAAACAGTATCGGTATTAAATATAGTTATTATCGGAAAATGGAATAGTGGAATTTTACGGCATCCAGGCTGGAGCGGCACCCCATAAATAGAAATTAGAAACCCCTATAAATCCGGATCTTTAAATTCGGGATTATTGATAAATTCATAATCGGTTAGCGTTTTTAAAAACGCAATAATGCATGACTTTTCATAAGGTGGCAATAACAAGCCACCGTTGTCAACCTCTTTCATAAGCGGGCTAATGGTGGCCGAATTTTGCAAGCCGGTGCTGTAATGTTCAACCACCTGGTCAAGCGTTGTAAAACGCCCGTCATGCATATAAGGCGCGCTCAGTTCAATGTTGCGCAGGGTTGGAATTTTGAATTTGCCATTGTCATTTACATTGCCGGTAAACTGGCCGCGGCCCAAATCGGTAAAGCTTGCATCAAGGCCGTTGTTCAGGTACTCAGTATTCAACTGGTAAAAAATGGGAGCAGGATGGCAATGGAAACAGTCACCCCCCACAATGCCGGCACTCTCATTTTTGTCACGCATAAACAAATCATATCCGTACGCTTCATCGGTTGTAAAACTATCCTGCAAATGCAAAACCTTGTCAAATTTTGAATTGCCCGATATCATGGTACGCAAAAACTGCGCAATGGCTTTTGCTACCAGTTCCTTGCTTATTTCATACGTATTGAACGCTTTTTTGAACAGGTACGGATAGGTTGCATGGTTTTGTATGCGGTTTACAGCCTCGGTCCACTCCAAATGCATTTCAACAGGGTTTGGCACAGGTCCCAAAATTTGCTGTTCCAATGTGGCAGCACGCCCGTCCCAAAAAAAGCCTGAACTGTAACCAAGGTTAATCAAGGCCATGGCCTGGCGGTTGCCCAACGCCCCATTAACACCCTTGCTGTATTGGGCCGTATCAGAAAATCCTGCATAGGGTGCATGACAGCTACCACACGAAATACTGTAGTCAAGTGATAAAATTTCATCGTAAAACAATTTGCGCCCCAACTCAACGCCTTCAACCGTCATGGGATTGTCTTCCGGTATTTCCATTTGCGGGAACCCTTGTGGGTAATCAACGGAATACGGTGTAGGTGTGTAGTCCTCCAGGTAGGGGTCATGCTTGCGACAGCCGTTCAGGAAAACACCTGCACAAACCAATAAGCAAATTAATAACGTGTATTTCACTTGAGCAAATATAGGGCTTTTTACGCTTAAAAACAGTTAAATGTTATGAATGCATGGCTTTGGGAATGAGTGGTTTTAAGACGTTCTCCGTTCCCTCAATTGTCCGTGAGTGTGCACATGACTAAAAGACTGATAAAAAGAGTGTGTTTTTGCAACGCTTAATTTAGTAGTGCAACATATTTCGATTTTATTAACGTACAAGACTCAACAAAGTGCAAATAAATACACCTGTTTTCCACAAAGTACTGACAACGATAACACACTTGTTGTGCCGGAGAACGGTTCGCAGTTACACCCTTATTCCAATAATTAACACATCATCTACCTGCTCCAGGTTACCTTTCCATTTTAAAAACGCCTCTTCCAGCTTGGATTTTTGATTTTCCATTTCAAGGTTATTTACACTAAGCAACAATTCCTGCAGTTGTTTGTATTTGTATTTTTTTCCCTGCGGCCCGCCAAACTGGTCGGCAAAACCATCGGTAAATATATAAATGGTATCGCCCTGCTGCAATTGTATTTCATGATGTGTAAACGGTTTACGCGCATCAAATTTCCCAATAGGTTGTTTGTCACCTTTTATTTCAATTATTTCAGGCCTTCCTTTCCCATGTCCGATGTCTGATGCCTGATGTCTTTTAACAACCCACAACGGATTATGCGCCCCCGACCAATGCAGTTTTTTATTTTCTTTATCCAGAGCGCACAAACTTATGTCCATACCGTCCTTCACTTCATTTTCACTTTTGGCAAATGTTTGTTCCACCAATTCAGTGAGTTTGTCCAATATGGATGCCGGTTGTGTCAAACCAAACTCGGCCAGGGCCCTGTGCAATGCCGTTGAACCCACCACGCTTACCATGGCCCCTGGCACCCCATGCCCGGTGCAATCAGCCGCTGCAAATAAAATCAACCGGTTACCGCTTCCTGCTCCCCCTGCTGAATCGCGTATATTAATTTGTTCCATGAAGTAAAAGTCGCCACTAACAATGTCTTTTGGTTTATACAAAATAAATGACTCAGGCAGCATTTCTTTCACCAGTTTTTCAGGCGGTAAAATGGCGCTTTGTATGCGCTTGGCATAGGTTATGCTGTCGTGAACTTCCTTGTTTTTTTCCTCAATAATGTGTTTTTGTTTTGATATTTCAATGTTGGCCCTGCGTTTTTGGTTATAGCTCCTCAAAATAAATCCGGCCAGCACCACCACTAAAATAAAACCCAGCACAAAAATCCACAACAGCCTGGCTTGGTGTTTTGACTCGGTTTTACGCTGGCTTATTTCGGCATCTTTTTTAATTAAAGCTTTGTCTTTCTCGGCTGACTCAAACCGTGCATTCATTTCGGCCATGGCCTTGTTATTTTTATCATTGAGTAAAGTGTCTTTCAATTCGGCATATTTTTTATAGTACTCAAACGCATTTTTATAATCGCCTTTTTGTGCATACAGTTCGGCATAACCCTGGTACGCTCCTTTTATATCTTCTTTGTGTGTTATGGATTTTGCCAGGGCCATGCCTTTGCCCAGTGCAACTGCGGCCTTGTCGTAATTTTTTATTAAAGTATGCAGGTTGCCGTTCAGGATGTAATAATTGGAAAGCTCAAATTTATTTGTTGGGTATTTTTCGCCAAGTTCAATACTCAGCTGTGAATATTCAAGCGCTTGTTTATAATCGCCAATGGTTTTATAGAGTGACGCAATGTTGTTATAGGTAGAAGCAAGCGTTGACTTTACTGCATCATCTTTGCTACCGGCATCCAGTTTTTTATGAATGTCAAGCGCGCCCGAAAGGTAACGTAAAGCTTCCTGGGGCTTGCCTTCAGTTTCATATACATTGGCCATGGCCGTATACGCATGGGCCAGCATGCCCTGGTTACCGTTTTTTTTGGCATAATCAAAATACTTTTCAAAATAATAACGGGCTTTCGGGGGATTTTCCTGGTTCAGGTAAATAAAGCCCAGCAGCATATTGGCGTTGGCCACCCGGCCTTTATCATTTAACCTTTGTGCAAGTTTTAATTGCTTGAGGGCTGTTTTCATAGCGCGTGGGTAATCGCCCATGTAAAAACAACAGTTTAAAATTGAACCATATGCCAGGAAGGTTTGCCGGTGCACCGCATATTTTTCAGCAAGGGCTGCAGCTGTTTCATAACATTCAAGCGCGTGGTAAAAATCAGGCAGTATTTCATAGGCTACGCCAAGGTCACGGTAAAGTTGAATTTTTGATGTGTCAACCTTTTCGTTTTTGATCAACGCCTGAATGGAGTCAATTTTTCTGTCGGCTTTGGCGTTCATGCCAAACAACAATGCCATAAAGACAAAAATATATTTCCAATGTGGAATCACAGGTTTTGTAAAGATAAAAAAAATCAATCACCCTGGTCATAATGCGGAAGGCCCTGTGATATGTCTGTCCAGGCTGTGTCTGTCAATGTTTTTAAGAACGCCACCAATGATTTTTTTTCCTTCTTTGTTAGTCCTAACGGTTTTATCCATTCGCTTTTGTTCCGGCTAACATCGCCACCACGGTTGTAAAATTCAATAACATCCTCCAGCGTTTTTATGCTTCCATCGTGCATGTAGGGAGCGGTAAGAGCAACGTTACGCAAGGGTGATGTTTTGAATTTCCCAACATCTCCGGGGTTTAAGGTTACCCGTATGCGCCCGGTGTCGCGGCTGGTATTGCGCAAGCCAATGTTCTCAAAAGCAAAATTGCTAAAAAGGGGGCCGCTGTGGCATTTGGTGCAGTTGGTTTTGGCTGAATTAAATAAATCCATTCCGGCTTTTTCTTCGGCTGTGAATCCTTTCCCGGTTTTTTTGTACAGGTCATAACGGGACCCGTTTGAAATAAGCCAACGCTGGTACGATGCCAGTGCGCGTACAATTACAAAAGGATCGGGTTTTCGTTTGTACGCCTTTTTTGATAAGGCAACATACGTGCTGTCCTTCAGCATAAGTTCGGCAGCCGTTAGTAAATTGCTGTGCATTTCGGTTTCCCCGTCAAATGGCACCAGTACCTGCAGTTCAAGGGTAGGTACCCCGCCATCATAATCATAATACGGATGCAGGCCAATGTTGATCAGCGAAGGGGTGTTGCGCCTGTTAATGCTGTCATGTGCCCCTTTGTGTGTCACTTCATTGTCGGCAAAAGCATTTGCAGGCATGTGGCAGGTTGAGCAGGCTATTTTTTTATCGGCCGAAAACTGTGTGTCAAAAAATATTTTGCGGCCCAGCTCAATCCGTGCCCTGGTCAACCGGTTATCGGCCGGGAAATGGATTGTATCAAAACCATCAGGGTAAACCAGTTTTACAGGCTCATCCGTTACAGGTCGGGTAATTTTATTTCCGGTTTTTTTTTCATTGCATGCAAAAACCAGCAATGCAATAAACCCGGTAAATACAAAAAAATACATATTCAAAGCTGGCTTAAAAGGCCCGCCAGCCCCTGTGAATCTTTTTAGAGGTGTTTTGTTGTTTCCAGGTAATTGAGATTTTCTCAGTGGCCTCTGTGTTTAAAATAAAAAAGGACTTAAAACCGCTTTATTCAAACGCAAATGACTTGGCTATATTTTTGGAAATGATTTTTGCCAGTCCGGGATTATCGGTAAAATGCGTAAAATTATCGTACCTGAAGTCCAACGTGTCGGTAGCGGTGGTGAAAAACTGGTCAACGTGCATGGCAAGGTTCAACACGGTAGTTTGTCCTACGGTCACATTGAAATTTTTTGGCAAAAAGGGCGAGGGCTCATAACATACATCGTTACCGGGATGAAATGCAAGGAAAACATCCAATGGTCCGGTGCCGGTCCCGCTGGTATCGGCACGGCCCTCAAATTTCATAAAAATGTAGCCGGCCGTCCATCCCCAGTGCATGGAATTTGCCTGGTTATAACTTAAGGGATGTTTCGGATCGTAGGCGGTTGGGTCAAGGTGGTTGCGGCTGGAGTCAACACCGTAACCCAGTTTCATGCCTGTATAGTCTCCCGGCTGCATGGGCACGCTGAAATAGGTGGCCCCGGTTGCAAAATCATATTTAAACGCGTCTTTCACCAGCACTGAATCACCCGCAGCATTGTATGCATAAAAATTCGTGCAGAAGAATTTAAAGATTTCAAATTGTACACGCTGGTTTAATGGGTTGTAATAGTCAGTATAAAATGTAAAAGGTGCACCGTTGAATTTGGTCACAAAATTAATGCGCAGGGTTCCCGTGGTTGCCGGAGCAGGATCAGCAGGGTCGGGTTCCTGTTTTTTTTTCCTGCACGAGGCTAGTCCAAGTGCAAGAACGGTAAGCAATAACAATATGTATTTCATGGCGTGTAAATGTACGGCTTTTTGGCTGAAAGAGTTCCTTAAAAGTGATGAATTCACGTCATTCATGGCTGCCGTTTCTGATATAAACGCCCGCATGCGCGGCTTAGTGTTAAAAATTGCAATCAGGTATAACATTTAAGCAAAAGTTCAGTTATAGGTTACTCATGCACGCATTGTTGAAGAGCTACCGGGAAATTTAACCCGGCTGCTCTTTCATTTACCGCGCCCCAGTCACTGTTGTTTTGGTCTGATAACCAGCTATTCTGAAGCTTTTCAAAACGAGGGCTCACGTATTTTTACGGTATGTCAGCCTAACAGTATAGCGGTGTACCAGAGCATTAGTATATCAGGCCTGTTAACTGAAATACCAATACATGAATAACGATTAACTAACAGCGAAGCGTTGAAACTAACTCCTTGAATGCCACAATTACATTAAAAAAATAACCAAGTTCGCAATTAAAACAAATTACTATGTCATTATTACTCCAGGTTAACGAAACAGGCAGCGGAGCCAAATCAGCGGTTGAGCAGGATATTTCTGTTCTAGAACTTGTGATGAAAGGCGGTGTTATCATGATACCCATCGCCATTTTATCGGTTATTGCCATTTACATTATTATTGAGCGCGCACTGTATATAAGCAAAGCGGGAAAAATAAACCCACAGAACATGATGATGCTCAAAGACAAGTTGCGGGGTGGTAACGTAAAAGATGCAGCCACGTTTTGCAGGTCAACCAACACGGCATGGGGACGCATTTTTGCCAATGGAAGCAGCGTAGTTGGGCAGCCCATGAAGGACATTGAGAGCAGGGTTGAAGACAGCGCGCAAATTGAAATGGCCAAAATGGAACGCAACATGACTTACCTGAACCTTATTGCAGGCGTTGCACCGTTATTGGGATTTATCGGTACCATTTCAGGGGTAATTAAAATTTTCCATAAAATTTCCATTACAGCCGATATCAGCATTGGTAACATTTCCGAAGGCCTCTACGAAAAAATGATCACTTCGGCAGCCGGGCTCATTGTTGGTATCATTGCGTTTGCCGGTTATCACATGCTTAATACACGTATTGACCGTTTTGCAACAAGAATACAGGAAAACGCATTGAGTTTTAAATCAACACTTCAGGGTGTAGAGGAATAAAAGTTGCAGAATGAAAATTGAACGCAAAAGGCGTCACGGGGCCGAAGTGCCAACACATTCGTTGAACGATATCATGTTCTTCCTGCTTTTGTTTTTCCTTATCATTTCAGCGCTGGGTAATCCTGATACGCGCCCGGTTGAAAACCCCGAATCGTTGTCAACGGTGCAAACTTCCGAGAAAATGACCAACCTTACGGTAACCGACAACAAAGAATATTACATTGACAACCGTCCTATCAAAGAAGAAGACCTGGATGTTGAAATAAAAAAAGTAGCAGAAGCAAAAGAAGATGCCTCGCTTAGTTTGTCAATGGACCGTAAGTTAAAAGTATCGGACATAGTAACGGTAATTAACATTGCCAAAAAATACAAGGTAAAATTGTTTTTGAAGACCTCTAAAAAAATGGGCTGATGAAGAATTTACGCAGAGCCAGACGCCACGGGGCCGAGGTGCCCACCCATTCGCTGAACGACATCATGTTCTTCCTGCTCTTGTTTTTTCTCATTATTTCAACGTTCATTAATCCAAGGGTGATAAAAATTATAACTGCACAATCGTCTAACAAAACTGTTCAGCAGCCTGAAAAGAAAAACTGGGACATTAATGTAACGGTTGAAAAAGAAGTTTTTTACAACGGTACAAAGGTGAATGACGAGGAACTGGAAAAAATGCTGCGTGTCGATTTTGCCGCTGCGCCAGATAAAATGTTGGTGGCCATAGATTTTGATCCCGACCTTGATATTCAAAAAATGGTGGATATACTTTCACTTTGTAAAAAGGCCGGTGTCAGGTATTACATGAAAGATCCGCGGGTTAAGGAAGTTTCTGGTTCCTAGCTTCCGCTGACCCAAACTGTTTTCATAACTCAATTCCAAATTACTACTTGTTTCCCTTATCTTTAATCCCATGTCAAACTTCACCGTTTATCGTTCATCGGCCGGCTCGGGTAAAACCCATACCCTGGTAAAGGAGTATATACGCCTGGCCATGAGTGGCGATAATTATGCTGAACGTTTTGCAAAAATTCTTGCAATAACATTTACCAATAAGGCAGCGGGTGAAATGAAGGAACGGGTCATTAAAAACCTGTATACGCTTAAACTGGATTCCTCCCATCCTGATTTCAACCAAAAATACCTGGATGAAATGGCCGCCTTTTGCGAAATGGACCCCGATGAGGTACGTAAGAGAGCAGGTGTTGTTTTTACATCCATGCTGCACAAGTATCACCTTTTGAAAATCACTACCATTGACAAATTTACCGTGCAGTTGGTGTATTCATTTGCACGTGACCTTGAAATGGATGCCGACCATGAAATTGTAACCGATGTGAACGAGGTGATTGATGCAGGTGTTCAATTATTGCTTGAACAATCGGGCCGTGATGAAACGCTCACGAATATGTTTGTTGATTTCCTCGGTTTTGAAATGGAGGAAGGCCAACGGTTCAACGCCAAAAGGGAACTGCGCAAGTTTTGTGAAAAGGTGCTGGATGAAAAAGGGTATGAAGCACTGGAAATATCATCGCAGCACAGTGAGCAGGAATTTACTGATGCGGGAAAGCTGGCCGCCTCAAAAATAAACGAGGTTGACAAACGCATTTTTGCCATTGTTGACGGTGCGCTGAATAAACTAAAGGAGGCGGGTATAACGGCCGGTGATTTTTACTTTAAAGGCAGCGGCAATTATACCTGGCTGCGTAATGTGAAAAAGGAAGGTTTTTACGCCATTAAAGAAGGTTCACGCCTGAGCGAATTTATTGAAGGAAAACCTGGTAAGCGTTGGCACAAGGAAATTGATCCGCAAAAAGAGGCCCTTGCAACACCGCTTGGACATGAAATTGCCAAAGCCATGCTGGAGCTTTTTGAGATACGTAAAAAAGAAGCGCGCAATTACATTGTCCATTCAACTGTTCGTAAAAATGCTTTTTCAATGGCGCTTTTTAAACGCCTCCACAATACCATAACCGAATACAAAACCACCAATTCCATCATATTGCTTTCAGAGTTTACCCAAAAAGTTTCCGATATTGTGGCCAGTGAACCGGCCCCATTTATTTATGAGCGCCTGGGTGAACGCGTTAAAAATATTTTTGTAGATGAATTCCAGGACACTTCGGGGCTGCAATTCGCCAACCTGGTTCCGCTTATGGACGAATCATTGGCAAAAAATGAGTTTGTAATGTTGGTAGGCGATGCCAAACAAAGCATTTACCGGTGGCGTAACGGGGATGTTGAACAGTTTATTGATTTGCCAGGGTTGCCTGAAAAAACGCTTGTCAACAATGCATCGCGGCAACATGTGTTTAAGTTGCAGTACAACCCAAAGAACCTTGATATTAACTACCGCTCGTTGGAAAATATTGTTGATTTCAACAACCGCTTCTTTGAAGCACTGTCAAAACAAACCGGGTTTGATGCCGAAAAATTAAAACAGGCCTATGCTGATGTTAAACAAAAATCGCTGCCGGCTAAACCGGGCGGATTTGTTGAAATAGCACTGACGGCTAAAACCAGGAGCAACGGTTATGAACAAAACGAGGAAACAGAAGGGGCCATTGACTTTACGTTAAAACGCATTGATGAATGCCTGAGAAACGGTTATACATACAGTGACATTGCTATACTTGTGAGGGTGCATACCGATGGCGAAAAAATATTTGCCGCCTTACGGCAAAATGGAATACCTGTTGTGTCCAACCAGGCGCTGGGGCTTGAAAATTCGCCAGAAATAAAAAGTATTGTAAATCTTTTTGCCGCCTTGCACAGCAAAACCCCGGGCATGCTTGCCAAGCAGTTTGCTTTTGAATACGCCTGTTTTTTAAAACAATTCGGTAGGTTTGAAAAAGACATTTCACAATTAAGCTTCCAGGCCAGGCCGGCTGATGCATTGGGCCTTTTTGGCATCAATTTCAATAAAACCGCATTTGGTTCCCTCAATTTGTTTGAACAAATCCATTACCTGGCAACCTGTCTCAATCTTCCCTCCAACAACGCCTTCCTGGCTTCGTTTTACGAATTGGTTTTTGATTTTTTTCGCAAGAACGGGAGTAACGCTGGGCTATTCACCGAATGGTGGAAACAACGTTCGGGTTCGTTTAAATTGCAAACAGGGCAGGGAAGCAACAGTGTCAAAATTGTCACGATACATAAGTCAAAGGGCTTGCAATACCCGGTGGTCATCATGCCCTTTATTAAGGCTGATGTAAAACATTCCGAAAAATTTTTCTGGTTGAAAAACGTTCCCGGCTATGCCATTAAGCCATTACCGGTGCAATACGGTCTTTCACTGGACGATACCGAGTGGAAGGACGATTATGAGACGGAAAAAAAACGTTCGGCATTTGATGTGCTCAATGTAATGTATGTGGCGTTTACCCGGGCCGAAGAGCAGTTTTTCGGTTACTACCAATACAATGAGGGCAAAGCTGAAGGCGATGCGGTAGCTGCAGCACTTATGCAAATGGGTTGGAGCCCGCAGCAGGGTAGTTTCAAATTGGGCATACCGGTTGTAAGGACTGCTGAAAAAAAACAGGTAAACGAAAAGGTTCAACCGGCTGAAAAAATGCAGGCTGAATTTACATCGTGGTATAACAAAATTGAGGTAAGTACGCATTTGGTAAGTGAAAAACACAGGGCCAATCACTTACGTGAAAAGGGGATTATCATGCATGAACTGGCATCGGCCGTACAACACAAGGGGCAATTGGAATCCCGTATTGAAAAATTTATAAATGAAGGAAAAATCGGAAAAAACGATGCTGCAGCAATCAGGCAGGCCATGAGCGGTTTTTTTGGCAGCGCTGTATTTGAAAGCATTTACCAGCGCAGCATTTACCAGTTAAATGAAATTGAAATCACCGATGGCAAGGGTCACATATACCGTCCTGACCGGGTATTTGTTCTGGCAGACCGAACAGCGGCTATAGTGGATCTTAAAACCGGAGAAGAGAATGAGCAACACCACGAACAGGTACGCCAATATGCCGTGCTGTTGCAGCAGTGCGGGTATACTGTTCAGGAAAAATGGCTGTATTATTTTAAAAGCGCCCGGTGGATAAAAGTGCTTTAATCAGTACGGCTCAATCTATTTAATGCCTAACTTAGGTCGAGCAACAACCTATGTTTGACGATATTAAAAGCACCTGGCGGCCCTTGCCCATTGTATCCATTACTTTCATCATCACCTTTACTGCGGTGACCCTGGCCACCGTTTTTTTTGACAACCTGCAAAACAGTATGGGTTGTTACAGCAATGATTGCACGTTTATACAGCGTTTAACCGTAGCATACCAGCATGGTTTCAACGAAATTTCAGGAATGGTTCACATGATTGTA
>DASPJQ010000759.1:0-2430 GCA_035628535.1 Flavobacteriales bacterium
ATATCGGCCACGGGTATGCCTTCAGTAATGCAAACAATTACTTTAATGCCGGCATTGGCCGCTTCCATAATGGCATCGGCAGCAAATGCCGGTGGTACAAAAATAATGGACACATCGGCTCCGGCTTTTTGAACGGCTTCACGTACGGTATTGAAAACTGGACGGTCCAAATGTGTAGTGCCGCCTTTGCCCGGTGTAACACCGCCAACCACGTTGGTGCCAAATTCAATCATTTGCGTGGCATGGTAAGTACCTTCGGTACCGGTAAAGCCCTGCACAATTACCTTCGAGTTTTTGTTTACTAAAACGCCCATAATTTTCAAGTGTATGTGCGTAAATATAAGCGGTTTTTAATACCAACAACACCTATTTTATCAATAAAATACAGCTCGTTAAACGGGTGTTTATTTTGTGTAAATTGGGGCATAATAATTGCAAGAAACTCGTCACTATGAAGAAATTATACACCCTCCTGTTCCTGGGCGCAGCACTGGGAATCAAAGCACAATCGGTACCGTCAACCTATGCAGCCGATTTTAAACTGGTTTGGGCGGCCGCCACCAAATATTATAAAACCGACAAAACGGGCGAATGCAAGGCCCTTGACAGCAAACAGTTTAAACAGGAATGCCCGTGCAAATCCAGTTTTCAAAATGCACAGGTTAGCCAACTGGTGATTGATAAGGACGAGGTGCTGAACCATCACGTGGTGTTTGACGGAGGCAGTTCAAAAGAAACGGCCCTTGCCACCCTGCGCAAATTTATTGACGCTACAAAACCGTTGTTGCCGCCAAAATTCAAGGAAAGCAAAACCATTGACATGGGCTATGCTGACCAAAATGCATACAAAGTTGAATATGATTCAGAGGTATTTGCCGAAGTAGCCAAAAAACCATCGCTGGTATTTGGTATAAAGGAAAAAGACGGGAAATATACGGTTGACATTTTGGTAATGGCGCCCGTGTTTACATTTGATTGAGGCGTGAGATTTGAGATATGAGTACACCGAGGTGTGGAAAAGGTGTGTTGGTATTCAAAATTGGAAGATTTATAAATTCAATGTTAAACCTGAATCGTTGAATTTTTAATTTCGAAGTTATTCGTTCAAATCCCCTGTCAAATTTGAGAACCATTCCTGGGGTTACGAAGGACCTGCCGTCAAATTTGGTTGTGTTTATAACAAAAACGTGGCTGTTGGCGCTCCCGAATCCTAAATCTTTAAATCCCCAATCTTAAATTTTTTTAATGATCCATCTCAGTTCATTCAACATAGCCGCTGTTGCTCCCCAAATTATTTCGTTTCCAAGTAAAAAACAGGGCGCGTTTTTAAGGGTAATACCACTGCTTGTCCTGATATCGGTTTTTCCGAAATTTTCATCGTTCATTAATTCTTCCAGATGGAATTCCACTATGTAATCAACTTCGCGGTTTGGTTGATAGGTTAACTGTTTTTCGGTGAAAAATAAAAAGGGATATACCATAAAATTGCTTGGCGGTATGTATATGGGTGAGAGTGCTGCAACAAATGTATGGCGCTCCAAAACAACACCGGTTTCTTCGGCCGTTTCGCGCAGGGCGGTGTCAATCCGGTCACGGTCATGTGCCTCACTGCGTCCGCCCGGGAAGCTTATTTGCCCGCCATGGGTACCATTGTAGGCCGCTCTTTTAATAAGAATCAATACCGGTCGGGTATGCCAGTTTACGATAACGGCAACCGATGCCTCACGTGCTTTTTTATCGCCCGGGGCCGGGGTAACACTTGTGCGATAAGGTATTAGCTCAACATGCGCATCAAACCCCGGCAGTTCATGCTCCTTCAGACCTTTTAAAAACTCGGCCAATTTGTTTTGATCGCGCATGTAGCCAGTATTGTTTTGAATGATAAATTTACCCGATTAATAACATTAAAAAACAATGTTTGAAAATTTTGATTTTATATTCACCAGCGAGGGCATGACCTCATTTGCCATTCTTACACTTTTGGAAATTGTATTGGGAATTGACAACATTGTTTTCCTGTCCATTATTGTGTCCCGTGCCCCAAAAGAAAAACAGCGCATGGTGCGCAATTGGGGGCTTATTATGGCCATGGGTTTGCGCGTGGCCATGCTTTTTGGCATAAATGTGATTGTAAACAACCAGGACGTTCCTGTGTTAACTATTTTTAGCCGTGCGTTCAGCATCAAAGACATTATTTTATTGGTTGGAGGGTTGTTTCTCATTGGCAAAAGCACCATGGAGATTCACCACAAAATACACGAAGCCGCTTATGGTCCTCATCCTGGCGAAAAGGAAAAATCGGCAACCAAAAAAGTAGTTGACGGGTTGGGCATGTTATTCATACAAATTGGATTGATCAATATTATTTTTAGTATTGATTCCATTTTGACTGCCGTAGGCCTTACTACGCATGTACCTACCATGATTGTG
>DASPJQ010000760.1:0-10867 GCA_035628535.1 Flavobacteriales bacterium
CCCGGTTTCACAAGGTCTTGACATGGAAGCTGTACGCGTGGTAAAAATGATGCCAAAATGGAAAGCCGCCAGCAACAACGGCAAATCGGTAAAATCAAAATATATTTTGCCGGTAAACTTTAAAATACAATAACCAAAAGCCCATGACGGGTTCCAGGTTCGTAAAATATCTCTCGTTTGCCATGGCCATATTTTATATGGCCATTGGCTTTTTTATAGCTTTTACCAATGTGCTGATTGATCGCATACCTTATTACCGGCCCGTTATAGGCGGGATCCTGCTCGGGTACGGTATTTTCAGGTTTGTGAAAATTGTGATTGAAATACGCAGGTCAATGCGGGAAGGAAAAGGTTTTTTCGATATATGATTTTCCGTCAATTTTGCGGCACAGATTTCACAGATAAACACGAATTTAATTTATTGGAACATTTCATAAACTGGCTTATAAAGCCTGCAACGCAATTTTCCCTTATTTTTACAAGGTAAAGCAAACCATTGAATAATTATTGGTCAATGGGAACAGTTCTTGGCGGTCTAATTATGGATTTTATCTGAGTATATCTGTAAGCTGAAGGCAATGAACTCATATAAAATCAATTATGGTGAGAATAAACCTGTGGCAACCAATGCTGGTAAGGACATGAACTTGATACAAAAATACAAAATCATTATGCGCAGCTATAACATGGCCTGGGCAGTATTTGTGCCGGGCTTGTTTTACCTGAGTTGCAGCCCGCCTGCCAAACGCACTGCAGCGAACTCCACCCTTACCAAGGGAGAAGTGACCATTTATGCCGATGAGGCTTATACCAATATACTGAATGACCAACGTTTTGTATACTACATGCGTTATGACGAGGCCGACATTACGTTGAAATTTATGGGTGAAGACTCGGCCATGAATGCCTTGCTGGACGATAAAGTGAAAATTGCCGTGGTTTCGCAAATGCCTTCGCAAAAAAACATTGATTATTTCAAGTCAAAAGGCGACCCCCTGGTAATTACGCCTATTGCCAGCGATGCAATTGTGTTGATTGCAAACAAATCATGCCCGTTAAGCAGTATAACGCGCAACCAACTTACGCAGTTATTGAACGGTACAATTACCGAATGGCAGGACCTGGTTAAAAGTGATAAAGCGGGAGGAAAAGTGTTGCTTGGTTTTGATCAGCCGGGTTCGGGCATAATCAAGTATTTCAGGAAATATTACCTCAAAGAAGGGGAGCATTTTTCGGCAAACAGCGGTACATTCAAAGGAACCCGGAACCTGTTGGACTCCCTTGTAAATCATCCGAATATGATAGGGTTTATTCCGTATAATTTTATTAGCGACAAGGATGATACCCTTTGCCAGGCCATCAAACGTGATTTTAAGGTTATTTCACTACAAAGCCTGAAGGACAGCGGTCAATTTGTTTTACCTTCACAGTCAAGTATAGGCGACAGCGCTTATCCCCTCATTCGCAAGATACTGGTGGTGAATCACGAAGGTAAATCGGGCCTTGGCACAGGCTTTGTTATCTTTATGGCCAGTCACCAGGGACAACGGTTAATGTTAAAGGCAGGGTTAGTTCCCGCCATAATGCCGGGTAGGGCGGTGAGGTTTATACAACAAAACGCAACAGAACAATAAACGATACATGAACACGCGAATTATGAATTTTTTTTCCATTGCTGCAACAGCGTTTGCTTCGATGTTGATGCCGGGAAAAAGCCAGGCACAATCGGCTGCGTTAATGCAACCCATTAAGATGACCGACAACGAGCAGTTTGAAAAAGCCACTCCGGTATTTAAAGCACTTATAGCAAAAGACCCAACCAACGCGGAAACCTGGTTTTATTTTGGCGAAAATTTATTTGCTGCCGAAAAAACCGACTCGGCCGAAGTACTGTACAAAAAAGGCATTGAAGCCAATCCGAAAATGCCACTGAACCATATTGGCATTGCCAAAGTTTACCGCGCCAAAGGTAAAAACAACGAGGCGCAGGCAAGTCTTGATGCGGCCTGGAACCTGTTTAACGAAAAAGGAGTAAAGATCAAAGATGAAATGAAAGTGCGCGCCTATGTTGAAGGTGCCGATGCATGGCTTGAGGGCGAACCAAAAAACACCTCAAAAGCGCTTGAACTGGTGGGCAAGGCCCTGGCCATTGATGAAAACAATGTTGCCGCATACATTGCCAAAGGCGATGCTTTATTTGAATCAAATAAATTAAATGCTACCGACCCCATCAATGCATATAAAAAAGCGGCCGAACTTGATCCAAAATCTGCTAAAGCTACCGCACGTATTGCCTTTATGTATTACCGCGCTAAACAATGGGACAAATCCATTATGAATTACAACACGGCATTGAGCATGGAACCCAATTACGCGCCTGCTTATAGCGGCCGTGGCGATGCACAATATTACAACAACAAACTGGAAGAGGGATTAAAGGATTACGAAAAATACCTTGAATTAAACAAAGGAAATATCAGCGCGCGCAAGCGCTATGCCGGGTTTTTGAACGTAGCAAAAAAATACGATGAGTCCCTGAACGAAATCAAGGAAATTGAAAAAGCCCTGGGAACCAATGACCCTTCCACCATGCGTTTGAAAGCGTATAACCTGTATGAAAAAGGCCAGTATGCCGAAGCGCTTGAAATCATGAATAAATTCATGAAAACAGCTACAAAAATCAATGCGGTTGACTATGGTTACCTTGGGCAAATACACGGTAAACTGGGCAATGAGGCCGAACGTGATGCCAACATTGAAAAAGCGGCAAAAATGGATCACCCCAACAAACTTGCTTTGATTGATGAAGTGCTTGTTTCATACAAGGAAAAGAAAAATTACCCGAAGCAGGTTTGGTGGTACAAAAAACGCAGGGAAAGCGGCAGCACCGATGCCAACGACTGGTATTATATGGGCCTTGCCGCATATTACGGTGATATGTATGGAGCGGCCGATACCGCCTGGACCGAGTACACGAAAGTACAAACCGAATTTGCGCCAGCTTATTACTATCTCGGTTGGGCCAAAGACGGTTTGGACAAAGCTGATGTAAAAACATGGGCTGCCAAAGACTCCTATCAAATGTTTATTACGAAGGTGAAACCAGAGGAAACCGCCAAAATGAATAAAAAACTGGCCGAAGCTTATTACTTCCTGGCGCGGTATTATTATTACTCTGACACAAAAGATGTACCCATGTCAAGGTGTTATGTTGACAAAGTTGTTACCTTGAATGCCAGTGAAGAGTGGAATGCAGCAGCAGCAAACATGATGAAGATTAAAGAAGTTGCCAGCGCTACGCCTGCACCTGAGTGCAAATAACAATCCTGACCAATAAAATAAGGTTTTTTACATAATCAAATAGCTTAATTTAGCCGCTGGAACCAGTGGCTAAATTTTTTATATACCATCTTTTTTTATGGGTTGCATTTGGTTGTTTCACACAAGCAAAGGCCGGGCAAACAATTAAATCATTCGGTGACCCGGCATTGGATACGCTTTACGGGCAAGCCTATGAGTTGCTTGACCACGCACCAGACACCTGCGTAATGCTTTGTAACAAGGGGTTGGCACGAATCAATACCATGCAAAAAAATCCGGAGGCCTGGACAGCATTCCTTTCACTTCGTGCATTCGGTTATGAGCATCTTGGTTTTTACCGTAAAGCCTTAAATGACCAGTTTATTGTACTTGAATACCATCAAAAAACAAAATCACGTAACCTGGGACTTACCTATAACAACGTTGGGGTTATTTATGACTTTATGGGCAACCTTGACAGCGCCTTGTACTATTATCAGAAAGGTTATCAATTCAGAAAAAAATTAAATGACCTTGAAGGAATAAGCGCTTCGGCCGGCAACCTTGGACTATTGTACCTGAACAAAGGTGATTTTAAGCTGGCGCTTGATTATTTGTTTGAAGCGAAAAAAATCGCAGAAAAAATTAAAGACACATCATCCATGTCGTCCTGTTATACCAACATTGGACTTGCTTACGATGACCAGGGAAACCATCGCAAGGCGCTTGAGTATTACAGCAAAAGCGTTTACCTTGACTCATTGTTGGGTGATGAGTTAAACATGGCCATAGGTTTTAATAATCTTGGTTCGGTGCATTTTACACTTAAGGATTTTGAAAAGGCGCTTAATTATCATAAGAAATCACTTTATATCCGTTTAAAAGCAAATAATCGTGCGGGCCTGGCCGAGAGCTACAGTAATCTTGCTTTGGTATATATGCAAAGGCGGGAATTTGAAAAAGCAGAAGCTCATTTCAGGCCGGCAATTGAAATAGCAACCGAAATAAATGATGAGCACACGCTGCTGCAAACATTCAGTGAATATGGTAATTATTGGCTCATGCTCAAAAAACCCGGAGAGGCTATTAAATACCTTGAAATGGCAATGGCATTGAATAAAAAAGGTGTTTACGGTGATATTCATAAGGCCTATAATTACCTGGCAAAGGCTTATGACCAAAAAGGCGATTACGAGAAAGCGTACAATTATTTTAAACTTTACAGCGCCATTGACGACAGTTTAAAATCATATGAAAATTCAAAAAAACTTACCGAGCTTGAAATGAGCAGTGAGTTCGAACACCAGAAAGAAGTAGAGGCGTTAAAGCGTAAGGCCGATGAGAAGCATGATTTCATCATCAGGGTATCGCTCATTTGCGGTTTGGTTGCCATGGTCATAATTATCGTTATTGTGCTGCGCAGTTACCGCAACAAAAAAGCCGCGCATGAGCGTTTAATGGAACGGAATGCCGTAATTACTTCGCAAAATACCGAGATTGAAATGCAAAAGCAGGAAATAGAGGAAAAAAACAAAGACATTACCGACAGTATTCATTACGCATTGCGTTTGCAAAATGCCATGCTGCCGCATGAACTGTTTTTGAGCAAACACCTGAATGAATATTTTATTTTATTCAAGCCGAAAGACATTGTTAGCGGTGATTTTTATTGGGCGCATAATTGCGGGGGAAACAAATTTTTATTTGCTGTAGTTGACTGTACCGGGCACGGGGTACCAGGCAGCATGGTAAGCATTATTGCCAACAACGCCCTGAACCGTGCGGTAAGTGAATTTAAATTGGTGCACCCGGCCGATATCCTGAACAAACTGGCTGAACTGGTTGAAGAATATTTCAATAAAAACAGTGCTGATGAAATACGCGATGGAATGGATATTTCATTGTGTTTGTTTGACCGTAATACAAAACAACTGGAATTTGCAGGAGCAAATAACTCCCTGTGGATAGTAAGGTATAAGGCACAGCACACAACCGCGGTAGCTATCGGGAACAAGGAAGAAGGATCCGTTTTTGAATTAATTGAAGTAAAGGCCGACAAACAGCCCATTGGCCGTTATGAATACAGGAGTCCGTTCACCAACCATACCATACAATTACAGGCCAGTGATTGGATTTATTTGCATACTGATGGGTATGGCGACCAATTTGGCGGCCCTGAAGTGGACCGGGGCGGCAAGAAATTCAAAAGCGGCAGACTCAAACAACTGCTAACCCAGGCAGGAAATGCCAATTCGGCTGATAAAAAGCTTAAGTTGGAAGAAACCCTGGCCCAATGGGCCGCAGGATATGAACAAAATGACGATATATGCATTATGGGTATAAAAGTTTAGCTTTAGAATCAACAGGTTAAGAATTAATTTGCCAAACTCTACTAAAACGCTTGACAAAGGGGTATTCCGCACCTTACATTTGCGCCCTTAAATTATAAACTGATCCTGTAAGATTAACACATGAAATTATCACAATTTAAATTCAAGCTTCCGCCAGAACTGATTGCGGAACATCCTTCGAAAAACCGTGAAGAATCGCGCCTGATGGTTCTTCACCGCGACAAACAAAAAATTGAACACAAAAAATTCAAAGATATTTTAAAATATTTTGATGACGGTGATGTGATGATCCTGAACAATACGCGCGTATTTCCAGCGCGTATGTATGGCAACAAGGAAAAAACCGGTGCACGCATAGAAGTGTTTTTATTGCGTGAGCTTAACCGCGAAAGCCTGTTGTGGGATGTGTTGGTTGACCCAGCGCGCAAAATACGCATTGGTAACAAACTTTATTTTGGTGAAGACGATTCGTTGGTGGCCGAGGTAATTGACAATACGACCTCGCGTGGGCGTACCTTACGCTTTTTGTTTGACGGGCCTTACGAAGAGTTTAAAAAAATAATTACCGACCTGGGCGAAACCCCGTTGCCAAAATACATTAAGCGCGCAGTTATTCCTGAAGATGAGCAGCGTTATCAAACCATTTTTGCCGAACATGAAGGAGCGGTTGCAGCGCCTACGGCCGGTTTGCATTTCAGCCGTGAGCTTCTGAAACGCCTCGAAATTAAAGGCGTGAATTTTGCCCCGCTTACCCTGCATGTTGGTTTGGGCACCTTCAGGCCGGTTGAGGTGGAAGATTTGTCCAAACATAAAATGGACAGCGAGCAGGTGATAATTCCGCAAAAAACAGTTGACATCATCAATAAGGCAAAAGATGAACGAAAAAAAGTTTGTGCAGTGGGCACTACCACCATGCGTGCCGTTGAATCATCGGTAAGCACCACAGGATATTTAAAACCCTATGACGGATGGACCAATAAATTTATTTATCCGCCTTATGATTTCAGCGTGGCCAATTGCATGGTCACCAATTTTCATATGCCCATGTCAACATTGGTTATGATGGTTAGTGCATTTGCCGGATATGATTTTTTAATGCATGCATATAACGAGGCCATTAAGGAGGAATACCGGTTCCTTTCGTATGGCGATGCCATGCTGATTTTATAACGTTTTGACCACATACGTAATTATAGTTGCAGGAGGCAAGGGTAGCCGCATGAACCCCGATAGCCATCGGGATCAGCCCAAGCAGTTTCTTCCGTTAAAAGGGAAGGCCATTTTGCAGCATACCCTTGAAGCCTTTCACAAGGTTGACCCCACATTCAAATACATTGTTGTTTTACCTGAACAACACATTGAGTATTGGAACAACCATTGCGCCATGAAAAAATTTCCCGTTCAGCATACGGTTGTTAAAGGTGGTGAGGAACGGTTTCACAGTGTACGCAATGCGCTTGAATCCATAACCGGTAAAGGTATTGTATTGATCCATGACGGTGTTCGGCCGTTGGTAAGCAAACAAACCATCAAACGTGTAATTGAGACCACGCAAAAATCAGGCAATGCCATTCCGGTATTACCGGTAACCGAATCGTTACGAAAACATGAACTAAACGTTTCACAGGCGGTAAACCGTAAAAACATGTACACCGTACAAACCCCGCAGGGGTTTACTGTTGAAATGATCAAAGAAGCTTACCGCCTGCCGTATGACGGTACTGTTACCGATGATGCAGGATTGGTTGAGAAATGCGGGGTAAAAATTAACATTGTGGAAGGTAACAGGGAGAACATCAAGATAACAGACCAATTTGACTTGAAACTTGCCGAGTTGTTTTTTGACAGCCAGGTATAATTCAACAGTCAGGTATTTTTATTAGTCCTTTTTGTATTTTTGTTCAAATCAACCGTTATGAAACCCATTGCCTTTTTATGTGCTTTTTTTGTTTCCTGTGCGGCTTTTGCACAAGGACCTGAAATTGTTGAAACCACGCGTTCAGGAATTTCCATAGGTGTAATAAACAATAAATATGGTTTATTTGATAAAACCCAAAAAACAATTCTTGAAGCGAAATACGAAAACATTGAACACGCAGGCGAAGGTTATTTCATTGCAATACTGAATGGAAAATTCGGATTGTATGATGCCAAAGGTGCGGAGCTGCTTAAACCGGAGTATAAGCAGATTTTTGTTGAGAACACCGATAAGCCTGTGATTTTTGCTGAAGAAAATGGCGTGACCCGGGCCTACATCCATAAAAAAATAAAGGGCCCGCTTTTTTGCGTTTCTGCCGGGAATCCGTTTTATCAGGTTTGCCAGGAAGAAGTGACTGTGGCCGAGTACCTGGGTTATTTAATGAACACTACCGGCTCAAATCCGGCTGAATACCGTGAGTCAGCCATGTTACCCGATACCAATCACATGGCCCTGAACAATAAATATATTTTCAGGAAACTTTTGAACGTAACAGAAGAACAGGCAATGGACCAGAAAAAATACTGGGGATGGTATAGAGGAAAGTATAATTATTTTGATAAAATACTGTTGCCAAAATCAATTTTAAACGATAAAAAACTGGTGGGTTACCTTGATTTGCCCATAACCGGTGTGACCATGAAGCAAGCCCAAGCGTTCCTGGATTGGTATTCGGGTTATATGAGTGAATACTCAAACGGCCATTATCAATACAAATTGCGTTTACCAACGCCCGAAGAATGGCGGAATTTTGCCGAATCGGGGTTGCGTGCCGAAGACAAAGGCGATTTGTTGCTTGATAGCATGAACGCAAAGAAATGCATGTTATACAATACCATTCCTGATAAAACCGTTTGTTCAAATTACCAGGAGAAGGAAAAACGGTTCGGTGATAATGTTGCCATTGTGCTGGGCTATAACCCCGACATGAATGGTGTGTACAATATTTTTGGAAATGTAGCCGAAATGACCAGCCAGGAAGGGATTGCCAAGGGCGGATCGTTTAAGCATTATGCCAGCCAGTGCCGGACTGACAAGGTACAAACCTATAAAGGCCCGCAGGAGTGGCTTGGATTCAGGTGGGTGGTTGAGTATGTGCAGTAATGGGTACATCAGTATCCGGAATGTCCACCTGATATACTGATACATCCATATACTGAATTGGTAACAAAATAAAAAAGCCGATGGATTTCCATCGGCTTTTTTATGATTTAGAAATGGAATTACTTACTCACCACAATCCTGTTTGAATAAACAACGTTGGTTTCGCTCATTAGTTGCAGGTTGTATACACCATTGGGTAAATTGTTCAGATCAATGGTTTGTGTATTGGTTGGTGCAAATTGCGTGCGTGCTACAATGCGTCCCGTAGCATCGCTCATTTGTATGCGATCAAAATTCGTTTTGCCCAATATATTCAACACGGTGCTTGCCGGGTTGGGGAATACGGCAACGCCACCGCTGTTAAGCGCTTCAGCAATGCCTGAACAAATTTCCACTACGATGTTATCGCTTGTTGAATCAACACACGAATTGGCATCGGTATACGTATAAGTAATGGTGAAATTGCCCGCACCTGCAGCGGCCGGATCAAAATCGCTTCCGGTAACAGCCGATCCGCTAAACACACCGCCTGAAGGCGTACCGCTCATTGATACCAGTCCGTTTGTTGTACAAACCGTGTCAACGCTAAAATTAAAGCTCGCGGTAGGACTTGCGTTAACAGTTATTGGAACAATGTCCGTATCGGTACCGCAAATATTGGTAACCTGTAGTTCTACATTATACGTTCCCGCTGTTGCATAGGTAACAGTTCCTCCTGTGGCGGTTGATGACGAAGGCGAACCGCCCGTTAGTGTCCATGCAAAACTGGTGGCATCAGCACTCAGCGAACCGTCAAACGTAACAGGAGCGCCTGAACATAATGTACTGCCAACGGTTGCAGATGCCGTAGGCGGATCCAACACTTCAATTTCAATTACAGCTGAGTTTTGACAACCTGCCGCGTTTGTTCCGGTAACCGTATAAGTGGTAGTTGATGCAGGCGTTGCCGTGACCGGTGTTCCTGTACCCGAGCTTAGTCCCGTTGTTGGCGACCAGGTGTACGATGTTGCTCCGCTGGCAGTAAGGGTTGAGCTTCCTGAAGGACAAATTTCACCGGCACTTGCACTAACCGATACGGCCGGTTTTGCATTAACGGTTACAGTAACATACATTGAATCCAATAAGCTGCAGCCACCCCCAACAATATACAACGTTGCAAGGTAAGTGCCCGGTGTATTATACATAACAGTTTCGGTCAGGTTGTTCGAAAGGTCTGGACTTCCACCGGGGAAATACCACAGTAGCGTGTCTTCATACGTTGATCCTGCAGCGTCAAACGAAACGCTGTTGTCTTCACATATGGTAAGTGTTGAATTGGTAAATGTTGCATTGGTGGGTGTGCTGGTCAACCATGGATGAATAACAAGCGATGCGTTAAGGGACCATGAACCCGCTGTGTTGTATTGATACCACAATAAGTCGCTTTGCTGTTCCCAGATGGCACTGGGCACCGTTTCACCATTTGTGTTTGATACAATTGACAAGGTATCCTTCACACCGGTCCAGCTTAAATTGGTCAAATCAACGGCCACGAAAAACCTTTTTGACGCGGGAAGTGTTACAGGGTTTGTAATAAAATTGGCTTCGGTATAATAGCCACCTGAAACGTCAGACATAATTTGACCCATGGTAAGGTTGGTTGTGCCGAGCAACGAGCCCGGAGAACCCGATGTACCATCGTAAATTTTAATGGGAACAATGTCAGCCGGATTATTGCACCAGGCCAAACCGAAAGCAATCCACACGTTGTTAAGCGTGGTGTAAGGTGTTGACGAAGCATCAAAATACGCGGCCTTTTGCCTGTCGGCATAAATATTCACACCGTTAATCCACCCGTCAGATGCAAAGGTAGCGCCTGTATAATAGTTTACAAGGTTCCAACCTGCAGGTATAGGATAATTGAGCTGCCCGCAGCCACCATCAGCATTAACTGTAATATAACTTGTTTTTAATTCTACATCGGTGCCATTTGCATTGGTTGCAGATAATTGAACGTTATACGTACCGGGTGTATTGTAAACGATTGGAGGCGGGTTGGCACCGCTGTAACTTGACGGTGTACCACCAGGAAAAGACCATGTCCATGAAGTTGGCGAGTATACCGAAAGGTCGGTGAAGTTAACCGAACCGCCAG
>DASPJQ010000761.1:0-4099 GCA_035628535.1 Flavobacteriales bacterium
GATTCAAGTTCAGCCTGGTTGTAGACATCGCCTTTTTTAATACCCAACGCGGTATCCAATTGTCCTGACCGGTATTTGCTGTTGCCAATCCAACTGATGTTACGGAAATAGTATTGATGGCCTTCATCAATTTTAATGTGAATACGCATGTATTTTTGGCTGATGTCATACACGCTGTCAGAAACGATATAGGCATCGCGGAACCCTTTGTTATAATATTTGTCAAGGATTTTTTCCTTATCGGATTTGTATTCACTTTCTTTGAATTTTGACGTTTTCCAGAAACGCCACCACTTGCGCCTTTTGGTTTCTTTCATGGCACGGTAAAGCTGGCCTTTTTTAAATTTGGTAACACCTTCAAAAGTGATATTATCAATTTTTACTTTAGGTCCCTTGTTAACTTTAATCACCACGTACGGCCCTACAGGAGGCAAAGGCTTCGGGTCTTTTGGTCTTTTACGAATGGTGTCGTAAATTTCCTGCAGCGATGCTTCAACTTTTACATTATGGAATCCTTTTTCAACAAAAAAATCTTTGGTAATACGCCTTACGTTATACATCAGGTCTTCGGTAATGAGTTTACCTTTGTACAGGTCAAGCGACTCGGTAAGGTTTTCAAATTCTTTTTTACGCATGCCCCCGCCCGATTTGTAGCCGCCAATGCGCTGGCGGTCTTTTAAGCGAATGGTAAGGAAAATGAATTCGCCTTCAACCCCTGTAGCATCAATGGCCACGTAGGAGAAGTATTTTTGTTCCCACAGTTTTTTAATGGCTTTGGGTATGTCTTCACCGGGGATTTTTATTTTTTTTCCTTTGGTAAGGTCGGCAAGCACGGCAATGGCATCGCAATCCAGTATGGTTCCCTCGCATTTCACATCGCCAATGGTGTATTCACGGGGTTTTGACATGTCAAGCTCAAAACCCAGCTTGCCTGTTTGTGCATGCAATTTACCAACGTTTAAAAAAACGTTTAGCAATAAAATTAGTATGATAAACAGGCGCATGGTTTTTCAGTGCGAAATTTTGTTTCCTAATTGTTCCGTAACCATCCCGAACCTGCGTTCGCGTTTCTGGTATTCATATATGGCCTGGTAAAAATGTTCTTTTTTAAAATCGGGCCACATCAGGTCAAAAAACACAAATTCACTGTAGGCAAGCTGCCAGAGTAAAAAATTGCTGATACGGTGTTCACCACTGGTGCGTATGAGCAATTCGGGGTCGGGTATGTGTGACGTTTGAAGGTGTGTTGCCAGTAACGATTCATTAATGTCGGCAGTATCAATTTCACCTTTTTTAACTTTTTCGGCAATGCTTTTTACGGCACGCGTTATTTCCCATTTGGAACTATAACTCAGGGCCAGCACCAGGGTAATGCGCGTATTGTTTTTGGTTTCTTCCATGGCCGTTTGAAGGGCCTTGCGGCAAGAGGCGGGAAGGTTCTCGGTATCGCCAATGGCCATTAACCGCACTTCATTTTCATTGAGCGATTTTATTTCATTGGCAATGGTTTTTACCAACAGGTCCATTAAAGCATCAACTTCTTCTTTGGGACGGTTCCAGTTTTCGGTTGAAAAAGCGTATAACGTAAGAAATTTGACACCAGCTTCGGTAGCAGCAGTCAGGGCCTCACGAACCGACTCCACACCATACGTATGGCCAAAAATGCGTTCCTCGCCTTTTTGTTTTGCCCAACGGCCGTTGCCATCCATAATAATGGCTACGTGTTGTGGTATGTTATGCTTATCAAGTTGGTTTAAATGATTCACGAGGGCTGCAAATTACGAAGGGCTGCAAATATGGGGATTATTCTTTAACAAAGTTTCTATTTTTTTCGCCTCCAATCATAGCAGGGTTTTTCGCGGCCAAGCTTGATTGCCAAATACATGCCGGCCGTTGCATACCAGTCTTTGAAATTAGAATTTCCCCTGTTGGAGCCGGTAAAATGCGCACTTGAATTGTCAAGGCTACGGTCGGCAAACGATGCTGCAAGCGGCCCATTGTATTTTGAGAGTAAATCGGGATCAACATAATTTCCACTTACATCGTCCAGGTAATCGGTAAATGTTTTACGAATAATGTAATCAAACCCGAGAATAAGGTGTTTGGTAAGATTGCCTTTAAAACCAATACCCAGCGGAATGCAGAGTTGTGTGAGTTTATACTTATCACGGTCATTCAATTCACTTCCCTGGCCTTCGGTGCCCAGCGGTTGCAATTCATACCACTCGTCATTGCTGCTTTTGGCCATAGGGTTCATTTTAAAAACACCAAGGCCGTACATGAGGTAAGGGGTAGCGTAAAATTTCTTTTTATTTCCTGGCTCAAACGGTAAAAAATTTACCTCAAGAATGGCCGAGGTCTCAATTATGCGTGACATAAAACTCAGGTTGCGGTTACGGTCCCACTCATTGTCACTGTGTGCATCATTCCCGCTTACGTTACCGTACGTAACCATGTAACGCATGTTCAAACGCTGGTTGAAATTTTGTCTCAGGAAAAGGCTTCCGGTCAGATAGGTATTTTTAAAATTTTTTAAATGATTTAAATCGCCAAGGTAATACATGCCTCCGCCAAAAAACCCGAGTTCAGGCTGGAACTGTGCGTTGACAACCGAACCTGCGGCAGTCAGGTAAGCCGCGCAAATCAATCCCTTCAGGCATTTCTTCATGGTCAGAATTTCGGCAAATGTATTCTGTATTTGAGAAAACGGTAGTGCACCGAAATTATTGCGAACATGTATGCGTCATTGTCTTTTGGGTCGCCACGCTGTGCGCCTGACCCATCAGCATTGGGCATGGTTGCGGTTGGAATGGTTCCCAGGCTTGGATCGGCCAGCTGCGGTGAAAGAGGGTTAACACCAGCCAGGGCTACAGGATCGTAATACACTGTACTTACATCATCAATGTAATCGGTAAATGTTTTTCGCCCGCTCATTTCAAAACCAACGCTCCAGTTGCGGCTTAAGGCATATTTTAATCCAACGCTTATGGGAATGCAAACTGAAACGCGTTTGTACGGGCTGGGCCCGCCTGGTAATCCCTGTCCTTCTGTCTTCAGCGGCTGCAACTTGTGCCAGGTGCCTTGGTATTTGCCTTTGGGGTTGAACAGAAATGCGCCTATGCCTGTTGCCAGGTAAGGACTAAGGTATTTTGCTTTTTTACCTCTTACGCCACGCATACGGTATGCATGCGCTATTTTTTCTCCCCATGGATAATATTCACCCATTAAAGTAATTTCGGAAATAGGAGACCGGAAATTCAGGTTACGGTTTTGCCGGTAAATATCGGTTGTTTTTGCATCGCTGCCCGATACCCATCCTTGCGTAAAGGTGCCCCGAACGGCAAAATGGGGATTGAAAATAAAACGTGCGCCTACCATAACGGTTGGTTTGGTTAGTGAAAACTCAAGGTCTTTTAACCCGTTTGTGCCAATTTGATTGGCACCCCCCAACTCTCCCAAAAAATTGGTTGCTCCCAAACCGCCATATACTTCGTTGCGCAGGTAAGTCCACGACTGACCCATTGCGCTAAAAAAGCACGGAGCAAGAAGCATGAAGCAAAGGAGAGTTTTGACTCTAAACATCAAGTAATCAAATTTAAACCAATTTTATTAACAAATTTAACCAGTTGTTAATTTCTTTTATCTGCTCCCCACGTTAGTTTATGACGCATGGTTGTTAAAAAGTTCTGAGAATGAAGCTGTATTAAATTTACGCTGAAACCAGCCTTGCGGATGGTAAATGCTGTTTCAGAATCAAACGTCTCAGAACGAGAATCTAACGAAGCCAAAAACTGGGAGCTTCTTCCATCGGCTTTCAACGTAATTACAGCCGAATCGGGAATAACAACAGGACGTACATTCAGGTTATGAGGAGCAATGGGTGTAATAATAAAGTTTTTTGATTCGGGCAATACAATTGGGCCGCCACAACTCAGGCTGTAGGCGGTTGAACCGGTAGGGGTTGATACAATAAGCCCGTCAGCCCAATAGGAGTTCAGGTATTCGTTATTGATGTATGCATGCACCGTCATCATGGTGCTGCTGTCTTTTTTGTGAATGGTAAGTTCATTCAGGGCAAAGTTGTTTTCGCCCATCACAT
>DASPJQ010000762.1:0-12524 GCA_035628535.1 Flavobacteriales bacterium
TGGGTCCGCAGCCCGTTACTGTGAGTTCTCCGCCTGCGTTCACGGCCTCACCGGTTGTGACAGATGTGTTGTGTAATGGTTTGTGCAACGGGTCAATTACAATAAATGCCGTAGGCGGATCGGGATCGTTCCTGTTTAGCATTGATGGGGGTGTAAGTTTCCAGGCGTCCAACACATTCATTAACCTGTGTCCCGGTGCCTATGTTGTCATGGTGCAGGATGGAACCGGATGTTCATCAACACCCGTAACGGTGAATGTAAATGAGCCAACAGTGCTTGATGCAACTACTTCAAACCTTGATGCCGATTGTTCGGCAAGCAACGGAGCAGCAACGGTTTTCCCATTTGGCGGTACACCCGGTTATACGGTTTCATGGACCGACTTTATGCTGAATCCCCTTGGACAAACCACGCTTACGGCAATTGGGCTTTCGGCAGGAATATATATTGCAACCATTACCGATGCCAACGGATGCCAGTTCCAGCAAAGTGTTGCAGTTGGAAATTTCCCGGCACCTTCGGCAACCGCAGTATTCACCAATCCGGTTTGTAACGGTGATTGTAACGGTGCTGTTGACATTACTACAACCGGTGGCGTTGCGCCTTATTCTTATACATGGTTCCCTACAGGGCAAACAACAGAAGACATTACCAACGTATGCGCTGGATTGCAAACCGTTCAGATAACCGATGCATTAGGTTGCATTGCGTTTAATTCATTTGATTTGACAGAACCGGCTCCGTTTGTTGACAATACCACTGTAACCGATGCTACCTGCGGATTGATGAACGGATCGGCTACAAGTATTGTAACGGGCGGTACAGGCGCACTTACGTTAACCTGGTCAAACCTGCAAACAGGTTCAACAGCTACCGGCCTTGCTGCCGGTGCATACTCGGTTTTGGTGACGGATGCGGCCGGGTGTTCAGACCAGTTTAATGTGATTGTAAACAATACCACAGGTCCTTCACCGGTGGTGAATGTAACCAATCCAACCTGCTTTAACAATTGTTCAGGATCGGCAACCGTTAGCGCTATAGGCGGTACTGCACCGTACACCTACTTATGGGTAACCAACGGTTCCACCAGTACAACCGTTAACAATTTATGTCCCGGTACTATTATAGTTGAAGTACAGGATTCACTGGGTTGTGTTGGTATAGCCAACGTGAATATTACCAGTTCACCTGCCATGAACGACAGCATTGTGGTGCAGCCTGCAACCTGCGGTGTGTGTGATGGAACTGCAGTTATATTCTCATCGGGGCTTACACCGTTTACCTACCAATGGAGTGCTGCGGCAGGAAGCGCTACAACACCTTCAATTCTGAACATGTGTGCTGGCTTATATTCGGCAGTTGTAACCGATGCCAATGGATGTACCGACACCGTGCTGGCCGCAATTCCAAACGCGAATGCGCCAACGTTGAGCGTTACCACAACTGATCCTTCATGTTATGGAATATGTGATGGTACAGCCACTGCCACCGGAACAGGAGGAACCGGAACGTTAACCATTAACTGGTATGACAATGTTCCCACTTCAATTAGCACCAGCGTAACAAGTATTAACGCACTTTGCGATGGTGATTATGTGGCGGAAGTTGTTGACTCGCTGGGTTGTTTATCATTCATGCCGTTTACCATTGATGAAGCCGACAGCCTTGTTGCTTCCATTAACTTTACTATGGATGAATCATGCTTTAATACCTGTGATGGTATTGTAAGCGCCATGCCTATAAACGGTACATTGCCGTTTACCTACACGTGGGGGCCACCTGCAGGCGTAACCACATCAGCCGCCACCAACCTTTGCGATGGGGTGTATACAGTAACTGTTGCCGATGCTAACGGTTGTTCACTGACATTGACCGATACCATTACCGAACCGCCTGCCATATTCATGTCACTTGACAGCATCAATGCTTCGTGTTCGACCGTACCGGATGGTTCAGTTGACGCGACTGTAACGGGCGGAGCAGGCGGATTTACTTACTCCTGGACAGGACCAAATGGATTTACCGCCTTTACCGAAGACATTACAAATATTTATTACGGTACGTATGTGCTCACGGTCACTGATTCCAACGGTTGTTCGCTAACGGATAGCATTTATGTTGACGCCTTGTTATTTGCCAATGCGGCCGCTGGAAACGATACAGTATTGTGCGGTGTAACGGGCGGGGCGGTATTAACCGGCATTGGTACCAGCGGTGCAAGTTATACCTGGACTGATACGGCCGGAAACATTTTGTCAACTACTGTTTTGTTAACCTTGCCGTCAACCAGCGGAACGGTTGATTACATTTTTACAGTAAACAACAGCGGATGTATAGACAGCGATACGGTTTCAGTAACCGTAAATCCTTTACCACCTGCTGATGCCGGTCCTGATTACCAAATTATACTTGGTCAATCGGTAGTAATAGGTGGAAACCCGTCAACTGCCAGCGGCAATACCGTAAACTGGCTGCCGGTTAATTTCCTGGATGATGCCAGTTCGTTTAATCCTACAGCCACGCCTGATTCCAGCACATATTATGTGTTGACCGTGACCGATGCAAACGGTTGCGTAAATACTGATACCATGCTGGTTGAGGTGTTCCCCGATATCATATTCCCCAATGGCTTTTCGCCTAACGGTGATGGGGCTAACGACACGTGGATACTTGACTTTATTGAAATGTTTCCTGATTGCGAGGTTTCAGTTTATAACCGTTGGGGTCAGCCTGTGTTTTACTCGAAAGGATATGATATACCCTGGGACGGAACCTATAGCAGTAAACCGGTAACTGTTGGAACGTATTATTATGTGATATTGTTGAACCACCCGTTATATCCTGACGCCTTTACCGGGCCATTAACCATATTGAGATGATGAAGAAGATATTGATCATAGCATTTATGTTCATTGGGTTTATGCAATCCGATGCGCAGCACATGCCCATGTTCACGCAGTTTTTCTTTAACGATTATGTGACCAATGTAGCCGTAGCGGGATCGCGTCCCTGGTTTGATGTGCGAAGCGGCCACCGTTACCAATGGGCCGGTATTACCGACTCACCGCGTACGTTTACGTTGAGTGCTTTTGGCCCGAATAAGAAACAAAACATGGGTTATGGATTTTACCTGTTTACCGACAATGTTGGGCCTACCCGCAGGACAGGTATTCAGTTCAGTTATGCCTACCATTTCAAATTAAGCAAAACTGTAAAACTATCTTTTGGTTTGTCAGGCGGATTGTTGCAATATACGGTTGACGGGTCTAAAATAATTTTGCGCGACCAGTATGATGCCGTAATCAGCAATGGTTTGCAGTCAGCCCTGGTTCCCGATTTTACGTTTGGTTTTCATTTATACCATGAAGACTGGTTTGTTGGCGCATCATTCCCCCAGTTGGTGCAAAACAAATTATACTTTTTTGATTACCAAAAGCAGTCATTAAGCCAACTGGAGGACCACTATTATGCCAATGCCGGTTATACGTTTCACTTAAGCGATGATTTTGATATTGCCCCGGCCGTTTTGTTCAAGTATGTAAAACCGTTGCCCCCACAATGGGATTTCCTGGCAAGGGTTATTTACAAGAAACAGGTATGGGTAGGCGGAAGTTTTCGTACGCAAGACGCCTGGAGTTTGATGGCAGGTTATACCTGGAAAAATAACCTGACTATTGGGTATAGTTATGACATTACCACAACCGGTTTACGCGGGTATAACAGTGGTACGCATGAATTAATGGGTGGTATACGTTTGGTGAAAAAAGAGCCGAAGCCTTCTGAAAAACTTCTGTAACAATTATCAATGATCAATAGGCTTTTAATCCTGCCGGGGATTATGAAAACTTGATCCCTATAGTCATGGTTTTGAGAAAGCATTGTGCCAGGGATAGGGCGGATTACCCTGCACCCTGAAGTGAGAGGCAAAAAAAGGAATTTATATTGAAACGGGATTTAATGCACGCTCCGCTTCAGGGGAGGAGTATGAGCGAAAGCCCGGCCCTTGGTATTCAAAATTTAAAATATTGAATTTTAAATTTTGAATACCAAGGGGCAGCCCTGAAAAACAGGAATACTTAATTAAAGCTCCTGTTGCCCAAAAAATAAAGCGGTGAGATTGTAAGTCCGTATCTGTTTACGAATATGTCAGGTCTAGCATTTTACAAACAAAAAACCCCGGCTTTTTGCCAGGGCTTCGTGTATTTTGAGGTCAAATGTCTATTTATTTTGCACCAACTGCTTACCGTTCTCGTCCCACTCAAAAGCATTGATTTTTTTATTGTCACTGTAAACAACTTCATATTTTACCAGGCCATTTTCGTGCAAGACGTATAAACTACCGTCTTTTTTATCGGAAAGCCAATTGGCAATAACCTTTTTTTGTCCTTTTTCATTGTAACTGGTCCAGGTGCCATGTTTTTTGCCGTTCAGGTAGAAACCTTCTTCAGCAACAATGCCATTGTCAAAATACCAGGTAACTTTTGCAAGTCCCTTGCCCAGATCCACTACCTTTTTGTGGGTTGCACCACCAGGTGTTGCCAGTACGCTCCAGCTCAGGAAACATATGACGAAAGTTAAAACCGCATTTTTCATAACAAACAATTACTATTTAATGCAAATTTACGCACACGTTACTGAAATGTTACCAGTCACTAAACAATAGATTAACATTGAAATTAATTAACGGCATAAACACATCACAAACAGTAAACTATAAAGTTATGATAATATTAAGGAAAAATTCAGGCATACTCCCGCCTTTCTACTAAATCCTTATATCACCCAACCAGCTTTGGCTGGCCGGAATGGTCCAATTGGATTTAAAATCAGCCAGGGTGCTTAACAAGTTATTGAATATAACGGTTTGCGGACTTATGTTGCCGTTTTCCATCTGCTTTTTGAAGTCGGCAAGGTTTTTAAGTTGGATATTTTTTGATTCGTCCAGATACGCAAGGGTTGTGCGCCCGGTCAGCGACACATTTAATTTATTTTCGAGTTGTTTAACCATACGCACCGATTTGTCAATGGAACAACCGCTGGCCATTGCAGCGGCCTCGTCAACCGCAATGACTAAAAACAGGTTGTGCAACAATTGGATTTCGGCACTTAATTGGTTTCCATGGCTGTTCCACTCGGCCAGGAACTCCTGTGTAGTTTGAAGCACGGTTTCAACCTCGGGCGGTGCGAGGAAACGCGATGATTGGTATATCCAAACCCTTGAATGCAAGGGTAATGTGAAGTCGTTAACAGTGTTCATTATATACTTACATTAGCTTTGTAAAAATACGGATTTAAAATGAACTTACATGTAATTGATACCGGTAGTTTTAAGCTTGACGGTGGAGCCATGTTTGGCGTTGTTCCAAAAACCATTTGGCAACGAACCAATCCGGCCGATGCTAACAACATGTGCACCTGGAAAATGCGCCTGTTGCTTATTGAAAACGGCAAACAGCTTATGCTGGTGGATGCCGGAATGGGAGACAAACAAGACGAAAAATTTTTCAGCCATTATTATTTGGGAAATACAAAAACGGTTGAACAAGCCCTCAATGAAAAAGGATTTTCAATTGACGAAGTAACCGATGTATTTTTGACGCACCTGCATTTTGACCATTGCGGTGGTGCTATTAACAGAAAAAAATCGGGGGAGGGCTACGAACCCGCTTTTAAGAATGCTACTTATTGGAGCAGTGAACGGCATTGGAAATGGGCCACGCAGCCCAATGTGCGTGAAAAAGCATCGTTTTTGAAAGAAAATATTTTACCCATTGAACAAAGCGGGCAATTGAAATTTATTGACCGCATAGCCGATTTCGTGGAAAATGCATTTGAAAACATTGACGTGCTATTTGTTGACGGACATACTGACAGCATGATGATACCGCACATTAAATACGATGATAAAACCATTGTGTACATGGCCGACCTTATTCCCTCGGTCGGTCACATTCCCGTACCTTACGTGATGGGATACGATACCCGGCCGCTTATTACCATTGATGAAAAAGGAAAATTTCTGAACCGGGCAACGGATGAAAATTTTATATTGTTTTTTGAACATGACAGTGTAAATGAATGTTGCACACTGCAGCATACTGAAAAAGGTGTGAGGTTGGGCGAAACGTTGAAACTGGAAGATATCTTATAACAATTTGGTTGCGGAATTCCATCGTAACATTCCTGAACGGAGGCGAAACGCAATAAACAATATTGTTCCTGTAAAATACCAGATAATATCCAGCATATCGGCCGTAACGTGTGGTGAAATAATTGGAAAAACTCCTTCAAATAAAATGCTTACTGTTGCAAAAGTAGCGAAGGCATAGCGCGTGTTCATGGTGAACCTGTTTCCATACAAAAATTTTAAGATACCAGTAAGCACAACCAGGAAACCGGGAACGGCAATAATGTCATTGACTATATTTACCCAAGAAGGAGAATAACGCATGGTATTTTTTAACAAAAAAAACAGCAGTGCCAATGCCAAGACCGATGTGTTGAGTGTTTTGCTCATCCTGCAACAATAAATACCAGCCAGGCAATGAACAAAAGTAAGCTGAAATAGACCATCCACAAAGCCTGTAAAAAGTAAGCCAGTGATTTCATAAAAACATTGCCGTTTTTGGCGTTTTCAAAAAAACGGTCAAGCCATCCTGACTGCGCCTTTAACCGGGCGGCAAATTGTTGGTAATTGTTTTTTTCAATTTGTGTTTCCAGCAACGGTATTTCGCGTGGCGATTTATGGCATGATGTACAGGTTTTATCAGCATCGCTGTTCCAGTTGCCGCAATGCGCGCATTTTATTTGCCGGGCCATAGGAAATGGATTTGTTTGGCAAGTATAAGGTTTAATTGACACGTGCCGCTGTTTTTGTAAAAAAAACTGGCAGTTAACAGGTAAACGGTTAATTACTAAGGCCGGAACTGCGTTTCATTGTAAAAAATTCGGCTATGTTTAGGGAATGTCAGCAGGAACCATACTCATAATTTTGTTAGCATATTTTTCGGTGCTTATTGCGCTTTCGTTCTATACAGCGCGCAATGCCAATAACGATTCGTTTTTCCTTGCCAATAAAAGTTCAAAATGGTATTTGGTTTCATTCGGTATGATTGGAGCCTCTATATCAGGCGTAACATTTATATCAGTACCGGGTGAAGTGCAGGCCAAGAGTTTTGCCTACCTTCAATTGGTTTTTGGATATCTGGCCGGGTATTTTTTTGTGGCGTTGGTGCTTATGCCGATTTACTACCGGTTAAACCTCACGTCCATTTATACTTATTTGTTGCAGCGTTTCGGCACCATTTCACACAAAACGGGGGCAAGCATTTTTATGGCAGCCAGGCTGGTTGGTTCAAGCGCCCGTATTTTACTTGTTGCGCTGGTTTTGCAAACATTCATTTTTAATCAATATCATCTTCCGTTTGAAGTTTCTTTATTGTTGTCCATATTTCTCATTTGGGTTTGTACGTTTAAGGGAGGAATGAAAACCATTGTTATTACCGATACCTTCCAGACTTTTTTTCTTGTTGGTGCACTGATTTTGTCGGTTATTGCCATTATGAAACAGTTGCCTGAAGGCATAGCCTTTAACGGGGCCAATAACGATAAAACGTATACGCAGGTGTTTTTCTTCGGGGATTTCAATAAACCCAACCATTTTTTTAAGATGTTCCTTGGCGGGATGTTTATTACAATTGGCATGACAGGCCTTGACCAGGATCTCATGCAAAAAAACCTGACCTGCCGTAATATCAAGGAAGCACAAAAAAATATGATTACGTTCAGTATTGTACTTGTATTTATCAACGTACTTTTTTTGTTGCTGGGTGCAGTGTTGTATACATTTGCCGAATACAAAGGCATAACCCTTCCTGAAACTACCGACCTGGTTTATCCAACGCTGGCATTTGGCGATTCGCTAACAGGTGCCGCGGCCCTGTTTTTTATATTGGGGTTAACCGCATCATCGTATGCAAGTGCCGATAGCGCTCTAACAGCATTAACCACTTCGGTGTGCGTTGATTTCATTAACCTGAACAGGTTTGAACCGGCCAAACGTGAACGCATACGAAAAACGGTTCACATTATTATGGCCGTTGCAGTTTACCTTACGGTTTATATACTGTACCGTACTACCTCGGGAACCAGCGCCATCAAGTTGGTAATTACACTTGCCGGGTATACTTATGGCCCATTGATAGGCTTGTTTTTATATGGGGTGCTCACCAGGCGCAATACCAATGAACGACTTGTGCCTGCCATTTGCATTTTATCGGCAGTTACTTCATGGTTGCTTAGTTTTTATGCCGCACAAAATAAAGACGGGTACCAATTTGGGGCTGAAATAATTTTGGTAAACGCCATTATCACGTTTATTTTATTATATGCGACCGGAAAAAAATCAACCGTTCAGGTAAACTAAATTTCCTTTAACCGTTATTTTTTCACTTTCAACAAGCCAGTTAATGATTTTAATGAGTTTTTGCTGGTCGGTCATTTCAGTTACTGCATTCAGTTCCTGGAGAGTAATGGGCTCTTTTTTTCCTTCGGCATGGCGGGTGGCAATTTTTTGCAAAACATGGCTTACCAGCCTGTCAAATTCAATGTTGCTGAGCTCCAGTTTATTTTGCGTTACACATACATCGCATTTACCGCATCGCTGTTTGGCTTTTTCGTTGAAATAAGCCAGTAAAACAGTATTGCGGCAGGTGTCATGATTTGAAATATACCGTTTAATGGCGTCAATGCGTTTGAGCGCATTGGCCTTGCGTAAATCATATGCCATTTTACTTATGGTAAAACTTCGTTCAGGCAAACGCGGTTTTAAAAACGTAACAAAAGGCAGGTCGGTTTGCTCCACGTATTTAATGATGTTTGCCTGTGAAAGTTCTTTAAGCTTTTGCCGTATGTCATTTATACTTAATTTTAGTAGCGTGGCCAGATCGGCTTCTTTGATTTTTACAAATTCATCAAATAGACCCGGGTATTTTCGCAGCAATAGTTTTATGAGGTTGTCATACGAAGCGTTTTTGAGCTGAAAATTGTAAAGTTCCAAGTTGGTCACTTCAAATTTTATGCGTGAAGGTGAAAAAACCGCATCAGATAAATCAACAATGGCATCAAGTTCCAGGATTTTCAGCGAACTCAGCACCTCGATGGGTTTGAACGGATAAATTTTGCAGAATTTTTCAATGTCAAATACAAAACTTTCAGCTTCGCCTGAACCTACCGCCAATTTATAATAATTCCCCAATGAAATATACACTTTTCTGATCACTTCCTTATCGGGGAAACCGGCTTCATGGAAGTAGGTGAGTTCTTCCACGTCATTCTGGTTATGCAAAATAATAGCATAGGAAATTTTACCATCGCGGCCTCCGCGCCCTGCTTCCTGGTAATATGCTTCGGGTGCTTCGGGCAAATCAAAATGGATTACAAAACGCACATCGGCCTTGTCAATTCCCATGCCGAATGCGTTGGTTGCCACAATTACGCGCGTGTAATCTTTTTTCCAGTCGCTTTGGGCCCTTTCGCGTTCAACTGTTGGTAAACCTGCATGGTAGAAACCGGCACTGATAGTTGCTTTATTGAGTTCGGCTGCCAGTTCCTGGGTTCTTCGCCTGTTGCGTACGTATACAATACCGGTACCTTTTAGTTTGCTGCAAATGTTTTTTAGCTCTTCAATTTTATTGTCGGTTTTGCGGCATACATAAATTAGATTGGTGCGTTCAAAGGTTTGAAAAAACGTTTGTGCGTTTTTAAACGCAAGTTTTTCTTTTATGTCCTCAACCACTTCGGGGGTTGCGGTTGCAGTTAACGCCAATACGGGTACACCGGGTAATAAATTGCGTATGCCGGCAATTTTCAAATACGAAGGCCTGAAATCATATCCCCAATGCGAAATGCAATGGGCTTCATCAATAGCAATTAAATTAACCTTCATTTTTTGAACGCGAACTTTGAACAGTTCGGTTTCCAACCGTTCGGGTGAAACAAACAGGAATTTGGGTTTACCGTAAACACAGTAATCCAGGGCAATGTCAATTTCGCGTTTGTGCAACCCGCTATGCACCGAAACAGCAATAATTCCATTTGCGCGAAGGGTTTCAACCTGGTCTTTAATAAGGGAGATTAACGGAGAAACAACAATGCAAATCCCTTCTTTTGCTAACGCTGGTACCTGATAACAAATTGATTTTCCACCTCCTGTAGGGAGCAGGGCAAGGGTATCGTTACCGGACAGTACCGAATTGATGATGTCTTCCTGCAATGGCCTGAACGTTGAGTATCCCCAATATTTTTGCAATATGTGATGAATGGTAGCCAAATGACAAAAAACCGGAACTAATATTATTGTTGTTACTACTATTACAAAAATACATATATTAGAGGGGTATTCCCGTATTTTATGATAAGCATAACTACAAAAACTGAAATTGAGGTTATTAAGACCACCAGCTCACGTTTGGCACAAGTTGATTTCAGCAATTTACCTTTTGGGAGAATTTTTTCGGACCATATGTTTGTAATGGATTACAAAAATGGAGCCTGGCAAAATGCCCAAATTCGTCCGTTTGAAAATTTTTCATTCAGTCCTTCCATATCAGCGTTGCATTACGGTCAATCCGTTTTTGAGGGCATGAAAGCTTACCGCAATAAAAACAATGAAGTTTTTCTTTTCAGGCCCCACATGAACACCAAACGCATGAACCATTCGGCACAACGTATGTGTATGCCGCAAATTGATGAGGCTGTGTTTATGGAAGCTTTAACAAAACTGATTGATCTGGACCGTAGCTGGATTCCGAATGAAGACGGTACATCACTTTACATACGGCCATTTATGTTTGCTACCGATGAATTTGTGGGTATAAAACCAAGTGAGACGTACCGTTTCTGTATTTTTACCTGTCCCGTGGGCCGCTATTACAGTGAACCGGTGCGTGTACGCATTGAACCATATTATTCACGCGCAGTTGAAGGCGGAACAGGAACAGTAAAAGCTGCCGGAAATTATGGCGGTGCATTGTATCCGGCAAAACAATGCCAGGATGCCGGTTTTCACCAATTGGTTTGGACTGATGCCCGGGAGCATAAATACATTGAGGAATCGGGAACCATGAACGTTATGTTTATGATTGCGGATAAAATTATTACACCCATGTTATCGGGAACCATTCTTGACGGTGTGACCCGCAATTCAATCATTACCGTAGCAAAAGACTGGGGAATCACCGTTGAAGAACGTAAAGTAAGCGTGGAGGAGGTTATTAAAGCTGCAGAAAACGGGACGCTGCAGGATGCCTGGGGAGCAGGAACAGCTGCAACCATTGCACAAATAAAAATTATTGGCTATAAAGATAAAATCTACGAATTATCAGACCTTGAAACAAGGCCGTTTACCAATAAGCTCATGGATTATTTTGACAAATACCGCAGGGGATTGTTTGAAGACAAATTTGAGTGGAGGGTCAAAATTGGTTAGGGAACGGTTGTGAAAAAGCAACTCCAGGTTCATCTTATTTTGTAAAAATACCTGGTTTATGAACCGCATTCTGCAAATCATTTGTTTCATTTTCGCATTCAGTGAAACCAGCGCACAACGTTTTATTGTTTCGGTAAGAGTTACCGATGAAGGCGTGCCGGTAAATAACGCTACACTGTTTATAAAAGGCACTTCGTTCAAATTTGTGACCGGCAAAAATGGTAAGGTGTTTTTTTATTCGGATATCATTAAAAGCCGGAACTTTAAATTGGGTATTACCGATGTGCGCTATGCTCCTTTCGAAAAGGCGTATGAATTGGTACCCAACAATGCAACGAATGATTCATTGCTGATCAATATTGCACTGGAGCCCCCAACATTGATTTCAACCGATATTTACGCCAAACCGGAAATTGTTTATCAAAGCAAAAAACTGAATGTTTTCGATTTTGAATTTGTTGACGATAAACTTTTGCTGTTAACCTATGAAAGACGGCCGGGGAATAATATGCGTCTTGTACTTGCAGGTGAAAAAGAGGATGAACTGTCGTCACACCTGGTAAACAACGATGCGCAAAAAATAGAGCGTGATTATGAAGGACGGTTGCACCTGGTTTGTTCTGAAAGCGTTTATCAGATAACCGTGTATGAAACACAAATTTATGTATTGAAAGAGGATAAAGAAGAATATGAATCGATTTTAAAGCCGTTGGTGAATAAAACCGATGAACATATTTACTTTTCAAATTATGCGTGGCATTACCCGGCATTCAGCTATTTCGCTTATAATACGGCTGACAGTACGTATAAAACGTTGCGGTACATTGAAGATAAATTTATGCTGGAAATGTACCGGGCCGAATATAAGTATGTAGATACCCGCATGAAACTGGAAGCTTACCGCATGCAGGAACGAACCGGAATTGACAAGGAAATATGGGCTGCTGTGTGGAACGGGTTTCCAAATTCGTTGTATTACAAACCGGTTTACGCGCCCATGTTTGTGCGCAACGATTCGGTTATCGTGTTTGACCAT
>DASPJQ010000763.1:0-1214 GCA_035628535.1 Flavobacteriales bacterium
CAACAGTTTGCTGTGTCTGGTTGTTCTGAACCTGGTCGGCCACACCCAATTCAAGTTCACGCATGCCGCGTTTATCGCTGCTGGTGCCGCCAAATACAAACATGAAAAGCGAAGTAAGACCTATGGGCAATAAAAAGGTAAGCACAACGGCCTTTTTATCGTTGAAAAACAGTTTCAGGTTATTTACAATGAGGGTACGCATGTTAATCGCGCAAATTTTTTCCGGTCAGTTTTAAAAATATAGTCTCCAGGTTCACTTCTTTTTTTTCAATGTGAACAATGTCGGCATCGCATTCATTGAATAACATCACAACGGTTTTTAAATCGTTTTTAAAATCGTTTGTATCCATCAAAACACTTTGACCTTCAATTGCTACACCACCGCTTGATTTAAGCGCAGCAAGTTTTGCCTGAACAGGGCCCAGTTCCCCTTCAAAACTAACCTGTATTTTGTCAGGTACATTTATATTTTGCTTGATTTGGGCAAATGTTCCTGTTGCAACAATGTGACCACTGTCAATAATTCCTATACGGTCGCTGAAGCGTTCGGCTTCCTCCATGTAATGGGTGGTATACAAAATGGTTTTGCCTTTTTGTTTGAGTTCAAGAATGAATTCATAAATATTGTTTCTACTTTGCGGGTCAATGCCTACAGTGGGTTCATCCATTAAAATCAGTTCAGGGTCATGTAACAATGCGGCAGCAATGTTAATCCTGCGTTTCATACCTCCTGAGTAGGTTTTAATTTTTTCGTGCCTGCGCTCATATAAGCCAAAACGTTCAAGAATATATTTTCCCCTTTCAACAATATGTATTTTTGAAACACGGTTGAGTTTTCCCCAAAACACCATGTTTTCCCATGCCGAAAGTTCTTCGTACAAAGCAATTTCCTGGGGCACTACGCCAAGCAATTTTTTAATTTCAGTATTTGCCCCCGAAACCGCTTTTAATCCTGCTACTTCAATCGAACCGCTGTCGGGTTTTAAAAGTTGGGCTATAATGTTTATGGAGGTGGATTTACCTGCCCCGTTTGTCCCCAGTAAACTGTAAAATTCTCCTTTGGCAATGCTTAAATTGAAATTGCGCAACACATGGTTGTTGCCAAACGATTTATGAATGTCCGAAACATATAACATTGAGACAAATGTACATGAAAAGGATTTTAGATATTGAGATTTCAAATAATGAATATTAAGGCATAACGTATGCGGGCA
>DASPJQ010000764.1:0-1175 GCA_035628535.1 Flavobacteriales bacterium
TGCTCCATTCCCCCATGAAAAGGGTCGTTGACAATGCTTTTGTCGTGTAAAAATTGGCTGATGCGTTCAGTAGGCTCCCGGTGATTGACAAACACCAGTGCTGAATCATTCCCAATATAACACAGCAGGTCATACAATGTATTTAATTTATCACGCTCAGGGGAAATAATTTTTTTAAGGCTGAGCGCAACAGGTTTTGCATTATGAACATAATCAAGCGTAACGGGCGATTTTATCCGGGTGAACGCAGGTATTTCATCCATGTGGGTAGCCGAAGTAAGAATTTTCTTTTTAACAGCATCCAGTTTTCGTAAAATGAATCCCATTTCTTTTGAAAAACCAAATTCAAGTGATTTGTCAAATTCGTCAAGAACAATGGTATGCACCGAACCTGTGTCAAACGTGCCGCGGTCAATATGATCGGCAATGCGGCCAGGTGTACCAATCAGGACCATGGGTGGCTGGCTCAGGTTTTGTTTTTCAATTTTCATACTATGCCCGCCATACGCTGAATTTACTTTATAACCGGTGTTCATGCTTTTAAACACCTGTTCAATTTGTATGGCCAGCTCGCGTGACGGAGCAACAACCAATACCTGCACTTTGGGTATACGCGGATTTATTCCCAACAGGGCAGGCAATAAAAATGCAATGGTTTTTCCCGAACCGGTAGGTGAGAGAAGTATGGTTTCATCTTTTGCCGGGATGGTTTTTAAAGCCGATTCCTGCATGGGATTAAGGGTGATTTTGAGGTGCGCAGTGATTTTGGAGACAAGGTCTGACATGGGGATAAAGATAAGTAAATAGCACGCTGATGACGCAGATGATCACAATAATCGCTTCAGCGTACTAAAAAACAAACAACAATTAGTCCTCCTTAATCTCTGGCGGATCATTTTGTTCGGGGTAAACAGGTTCCTCGTCATTATCTACCAATAACCAGGCGAATTGTTTTTTACAGGCGTTGGCATGGCACTCGGGCTTGTCGCACGAAATAAAACACTGCATGCAAATAAGTTCTCCTGAAACATGATATTTATTAAAGTCGATTTTTGGTAAGGGTGTTTTGCCGTAATAATGTTGAAGTTTTTTGTCCAGGCTCTCCTGGTTCCAAAATTCCATTGGCGCATCACCGGTGAATCCCCATTTTTTGAGTACGCTGTCAGGCGGAGTTT
>DASPJQ010000765.1:0-6771 GCA_035628535.1 Flavobacteriales bacterium
TCTAAATTTCAGAACGGTAAATCATCATCCACCACGGCATTCATTTGCGGGGTGAACTCTTCGTTGTTTGACGCACCATTGTTTTGTACCGGCTGGGCCTGGCCTACACGTGCAATTTTCCAGGCGTCAAGCGAATTGAAATAACGCGTTGTATTGTCTTTCGGGTTGGTCCACCCGCGGCCGCGCAGGTTAAAATTCACTTCCACTTCCTCGCCCACTTTATAGTCATTAATCAAATCAACTTTTTCCTGGGTAAGCTGGAAAATCACATCTTGCGGGTAAGGCGAGTTGCTTTCCGTAATCACAAATTCGCGCTTTTTGAATTTTTCACTTACCTGGTTGGTATCATAAATGAGTTTGATGGTTCCTTTGAAACTTAACATAGACTTAAATTTTTGAATTGTTGACAAACTTAAGCCGTCAAACCATGCAAATGAAGCAATTGTGAAATAGATTTCAATTTTTTATTAACCGTTATAGGCTAAAAGGGTCTTCCAGGCGTCCTGCACGCGGTTCTGGTTCAACAGGTCGGCAGCATGTTTATGCAACTCGTTTTCAAGCATGGATGGGTCTTTTTCAAATTTGATGAAAACATCGGCCAACTCGGTTAACTTGTATTCATTCACGGTTGTCTCGTCAGGCAGGACCTCGGCATTGCCCAACTGGCCCAAATGGTTGCCGGTTAAAAACGTGCTTTTGCGAATGGAATCGGGTATGGCGTCAACCCCAATACCAATACTGGTCAATGGTTTTTGTATTTCAAACAGGGCATCACCATGGGCGCGGCAATACCAGTTGCCACCCATGCGTGCAACCAGGTCAATTTTTTTCTGGTCAATGTTTTTTTTAGCGTCCAGTATGTCTTCACTAATGTGAATGAGCACAATCTCGCAAATAATCAAATTGCCTGCCCCACCACCCTGGCCCAACTCAATTATCTGGTTTACTTTGCATTCAAGATGTACCGGGCTTTCTTTTACGCGAAACGGTTTTATTTTTTCGGCAGGTACGGGCGTGAACCCCGCTTTTACAAATTCATTTACGCCTTTGGGATACTCGGTACTGGCGAGCGATGTTTGGTGCACCATGTTGTAGTTAACAATGTTGATGACCACCTCGGGCACTTCTTTTAAATTATCAAACGTATGTTTGGTTGCGCCCGTACGTCCGCTGCGTGCTGGTGAAAAAACAGCAATGGGCGGGTTTGCGCTGAACACGTTGAAGAAACTAAAAGGCGCCAGGTTTGGATTTCCATCCTTGTCAACCGTACTGGCAAACGCTATGGGACGCGGGCCTACTGCGCCTAAAAGATGTGCATGTACTTGCGGAACAGTTGCGGTTTTGGGGTCGATGGTTAGCATAGGTCAAGTTTACGGTGTAAAAGTAAATTAAAGTTAATTAGCAAATTCGCGAATTAGCATATTAGCAAATTAAGAGCCACAACCCCTCAAACAGGCAGTTTTGAACATGCTAAGAACGAAGTATTAACCAAAAAAACGTTCAAAAATCGATACGTTTAACGTGAATCAGCAGCAAGTCGTGCTAAACCGCAACGAACGGGCAGTGTTAACAGTAATAACAGTAATAAAAGCTTTGACGATAACGTTTTAAAGCTGTTTTTTCCATACATTTAGACATACTTGTGCGATTACCGTTTACAGCCATAATGTTTTTACTGTGTATGCCGTGCATTGGCCAGGGACTGATTAAACCGGTTCCCGATACGGTATTTCCGCAAAGCTGGATGAATGAAGGGTTGAAAGAAGAACTCGGGCGCAAAGAATGCCTGGTATGGTTGCAAAAAAAAGACAGCAGGCCGTATGAGGTGCGCTCATGCATTGCGTTTATGCGGTCAACTGACTCGTTGGGAAAGCCCGAATACCGGCTTAAGCATATTTACTCAGCTGACAGTTTGTTTAACGAATGGCACATGGGCATGATTCATTATACATCTCCATCCGAATCAAACGATGGTATGCTGTTTGGATACTGGGACATGCACCTGGAGAATTTTGACCACAAACCTTCAAAAAAAGAAATCAACGATTTGTTTGAGCGGTGGCATTTCAGTGTTTTTGAGAAAGACTGGGAAATTGTGGATTTTGGGATAAATATGGATTTATGGATGGATATTTTTGGGTTTGTACCGGATTGGGGGAAGTTGTAAACCAATACAATTCAAAAAGCAGCCGTAATTAGCTGCTTTTCAAGTAGTGCGGGCGGAGGGACTCGAACCCCCATGGTTGCCCGCTAGATCCTAAGTCTAGTGCGTCTGCCAATTTCACCACGCCCGCATTAAGGGTTGCAAATATAGGATTTTTTTAATCTAAAAATTTAATCAATCAACGATCTCCGCCCCTTCTCTCCCCATGCGGCCTGTTGCCCGCACTGCCCTCACCAGGCATTCTCCCCTTTACATTCCTGAATGTATAGGTGAACTGAACCATGCCGTACCGCTGCAAAATATTCGTTTGCACATCCTCAACATACGTTTCGGTCACGTTACGCACAATGCTGTTGTTTTGTTTTAAAATATCATACACCAGCACGCGGAATTCACCTGCGTTATTTTTTAAGAACTTATAGGCCAACGCACCGTTCCACAAAAATATCTGTTGATTGAATCCAGCACCCAACCCCTGGTAGTGATTATAGTTTACATCGGTGGCAACCACAAAATGGTTTTTAATGAGCAGGTTTATTTTTGCACCGGCCACACCCGTGTAGTAATTGTTGTCAAGTGACGGCTGCACCGAGTTGCGCACCACGTTGTAATTGGCCGAATATGAAACACTGAAATCAATTTTTTCGCTGATGTTGCTCCCCAAAATAAACCCACCGTTTACATTGTACGTGCGCGAATAGTTCACCTGGTTGTTGATGAGCGAAGGTGTGCGGTTGTGTGTAAAGCCCGCATTGAGGTTTAAATTGCTTTTTAAAAATTTGACCGGTGTGCCGTAGGTCACAAACGTGCGCAAATTGTAGTAGCCGTTTATGTTTACCGGTTGGGTGAACTGCGAACCGCTGTATAAAACAACGCCCCCGGCCAGCAACGTGTCATTGGTTGCAACAATGCTTGAATTGCCTATGTAACTTTCCGAAAATGTACCCGAAAGCAAAAAGAAAAGCGGTTTGGTTTTGGTGGTGTCCACAGTTGAAAAACGCCCGGTGATGGTATGGTTGTATTGCTGGTTCAAATCGGGGTTGCCCGATGAAAGCAATAACGGGTTGCTGTTGTTAATCACATTTTGCAACTGGCTTATGGAGGGGGCCTGTGCATTGGTGCGGTAATTGAAGCGAAAATTGGTGCGGCTTGAAAATTTATACTGCATCATGAACTGCGGCAAAATACTTTCAAAGGTTTTGACCGTGGCCACATCTGAAGGAAAAGTCTGTTGGTTGTTGAAAAACCGGTTCAGGTAGTCGGCTCCCACGTTAAAATTCATTTTCGGGATATTGTACCGGTAGCTGACCCCGCCTTTGTGAGCCACAATTTCATTGGTAAAATCATTTGACAGCACAGAGTCGGTCAGGTTGTAACTGTCTGCGGTATTGTTAAACAATTCGTTTAGCCTGGTTGACTGACTTACGGTATATGCAGGCGAATAGCTGAACATGAGCTGCGCGTTTTTTCCTACAGGCTCGGTGTAATTGAAAGAGGCCCAATAATCGTTGGTGCCCGATGCGGTTGTGGTGCGCTGGTCGGTCACAATGGTGGTATCTCCACCGGTATAAAAAACATTGGATGAATACAAAAACGATTCCCCGTTTTTTTCGCTCACATCACCGTTGAAATGGGCGCTCAAACTGCGTCCGCGTTTATGGAAGCGGTGCCTGAACAATAAACCCGAACTAAGGCTGTACCCGTTGTTTTTGGCGCTTGACGAAGTGTTCATGGTTGAGAGCACGGCATTTTCTGATAACGTGGTAATACTTTGTAATGCCGAACCCGAACGGTTGTCCTGGAAACTGATTTTTGGTGTAAGTATAATGCTGTTCAATGAATCAATGTTCCACTCAATGCGTAGGTTGCCGCGATGATTGAAATTATCGGAACCCTTGTCCTGCTCTTCGGTATACAACTGGTTGGTGCTACCCGGTAAAAAATAATTGCGTGAAGTTGTGCTGTTGGTGGTATTGCCTGTTGCGTTGAAAAAATAACTGCCGGTAACTTTCCATTTTTTATTCCACAAATCGTTGTAATTGATACCGAACGAATGCGTGGTGTTAATACCGCTTTGGCTGCCGGTTAAAAAACTGGACGATGGGCTTTGCTGGTAACGCCCGCTTCCTCCTTCACGACCGCCACCGCCTCCCTGCCAGCTTCCGCTACTGCGCGAACCTCCGCCACCCTGACTTGACTGGCTTACGCCCAATAAATCCTGAGAAGTAAAATTCTGCTGGTTGATGTTGTTTGACATACCAAGTAACGAAATGCGCCTGTCACCTTTGAAATAATTGAAATTTCCTCCGGCATTGTAACGTTCATCGGTTCCATAACCTGCGTACACCTTACCAAACGTTCCGTTAATGCGGCCGCCCCGCGTTTTGATGTTAATGGTTTTTTCGGTATTGCCGTCATTGAAACCGGTAAATTCCGACTGTTCGCTGGCTTTGTCAAACACCTGCACCTTGTCAACAATTTCGGCCGGCAGGTTTTTTAATGCTGTCATGGCATCATCGCCAAAAAATTCTTTTCCGTCAATGGTCACTTTTTTCACGTCCTCACCCTGGGCCTTTACCGTTCCGTTTTCAATGGTAATGCCGGGCATTTTTTTCACAAGGTCTTCAACGGTGGCATCGGGATTAACCTTATACGCATTGGCGTTGTATTCAGCCGTGTCGCCTTTTTGGCTGGCGCGTTCCTGGTTTACCACAATATTTACCTGGTTAAGCACTTTGGCGTCTTCACCCGGTTTAATTGAGAGCCTGATTGTATCGTTTTCTTTCGTGTCAATTTTCATCCGCGTTTCATTGAACCCGATGGATGAAATGCGCATGCTGTATTCGCCTTTGGGTACCGGTTCAAATTGGAAAACCCCCTTTTCATCGGTTGTGGTTCCTTTGCGTATGGTGGAATCGGTAATGCCGCGCAGTTTTACACTGGCAAAAGGTACAGCTGAGTCTTTTGAATCGGTAATTTTTCCTGAAATAATGCAGGTATTTTGGGCATAAGCGCTGGCAGCGGCAAGTACCGGTAAAATGGCGGTTAAAAATCGTACTATCAGGCTTACCTCGCGGTTCATTCGGTGTATAGACACAAAATTATGCCATAAGTTTAACTCTATGCATTATTATTTTGAACGATTGAAAATGAGAGGAGTAATTACCATACAGGCAGAAATTTAACGGAAACAGGAATTTCAACCATCAAAACGGTGAATTTAGCTATCAACCCTTTCCAATGAAAAAGCAAAGCTTAGTGCTTTGCTCCTCTGTATTTACCAGTGCCCGAAGTGGGACTTGAACCCACAAGGAAGTTACTCCAACGGCTTCTGAGACCGCAACGTTTGCCAATTTCGCCATCCGGGCAGAATCGTGAAATTTATTCGCAAAGATAATCAAAATCCGGTTCATCTTAAAGCGTATTTTTTTAAAAAGGGAGTTGGTCACTTTCAATTTTTAATTAATTTGCTTTCAAACCCAATCATATGACACAGGACGAAATCATGAAATACGCGCCTTATATAGCAATTGGCTTTTTTGCCTTGCTGGCCATTATCATTATACCGGTTGTATTGCGTAAAACGCGCAAAAAACAAAAAGAAGCGGCCAATTTTTTTCCCGAGCTGGCCAATAAAACCGGTCTGGTCATTAACAATGATGTTTTGACCGGTAACTACAAAGGTTTTGATGTGCGTTTCGGGTACCGTTTGGGCAATAACCTGCGGGCAAGTTACCAGACCCTGACAGGAAATTCTAACGCGCATGGCGCTAACGCAATTTATCCAACGGTACATGTTGAAGTCATTACGCCCAACAACATGCCCGCTATGGCCATTTACGAAAAACCCGGATTGTTTTCACATACCAACCAGCGCATACAGGACGTATTGACCGGGCGCGACCCAAAATACCCTAAAATTGCCGATGCCGACAATCTGCGCAAAAACCTTGACATTTACGGTACCGATGCCGCAGCCGCACAAAAAATAATGGATTCTGCTGCTTTAAAACAATTGCTGAGTAACTGGAAGTATACCGACATACGCACCGAAGGAAACAACCTCAAGCTTACGCTTGACAACAACAGTGTAAACGCCACCATTGGCATACAGAAAATGTATACACATGAGTTTGCCATACAGGCGCTGGACATTGCGGTTGAAGCCGCCAGGGCCTTGAATTGATAACGGTTTTAAATTCATATCATTTTTTCCCTTTTGGTTAGTTTTTTTTGTTGTTCGTGATCAACCGCATTCACCATATTGCCATTATTTGTTCCGATTACCAGCGGTCTAAAAAATTTTACACCGGGGTGCTTGGCCTTGAAATAGTGCGCGAAACATACCGTACTGAACGTAACTCGTATAAACTGGACCTGGCCGTAAATGGGGTTTATACGATCGAGTTGTTCTCATTTCCAAATCCGCCTGCACGCCTTTCACAACCTGAAGCAACCGGTTTACGCCACCTGGCCTTTGAAGTGAACAACCTTGTCAGTACAATTGAAAAACTGGCTGAAAAAGGTGTAATGTGCGAAACCATTCGTACTGATGAATTAACGGGTAAAAAATTTACGTTTACTGCTGACCCTGACGGGTTGCCCAT
>DASPJQ010000766.1:0-3039 GCA_035628535.1 Flavobacteriales bacterium
CGAGAATAATGCCAACAACCTTTATCAAACGGTAGCCAATAATTCGGGCATACGCGGGTTTGTAAATGCAGCAAGTGTGCTTTCAACCATTGTTGCTTCACCCGGCCCTTTTTCGCAGGGTATTAACTTTGAAAAAGTGCAAAATGCACGCATGCTCGCCCCCACCGAATATTCCGTTAATACATCACTTGGGTTCATTTCATTGAACGCACCGCTTAACAACGATGAAGTTTTGGGTGTGGCGTTTCAATACGTATACCAGGGACAAACATTCCAGGTAGGTGAATTTTCCACCGATGGTGTTGCCGGTCAAAACGCCCTAATCTTAAAATTGCTGAAAGGTACCATCACCAACCCGAAATTTACACGCTGGGACCTGATGATGAAAAACATTTACAACCTTAGCGCTTACCAGATTTCAAGAGAAAATTTCAGGTTGGATGTTTGGTATAACAATCCCTCATCAAGTATTGACATCAATTACCTTCCTTATTCAGGCGTTGACGGGCGGCCGCTTATACAAGTTGTAGACCTTGACCGGTTTGATCAAAACAACAATCCATACCCTGACGGAATTTTTGATTTTATGCCGTTGACATTTAATGGTAACCAATCGGTGGGAGGCGGTACCATCAACACCCAAAATGGCCGTATTTATTTTACCACGGTCGAACCGTTTGGTACCACACTTAAAAATAAACTTGTTGCGGCCGGGTTACCGGCTTCGGTAATTGATGCGGTGGTGTTTCAACCGCTATATGATTCAACCAAAACGGCCGCCCAGCAAATTCCATTGCTCAACCGTTTTAAAATTAAGGGCCAGTATCAGTCAGCATCGGGTTCTGAGATTTCGCTGAACGCCATTAACGTTCCACAAGGTTCGGTAATTGTAACGGCTGGTGGTGTACCCCTGGTTGAAAACCAGGATTACCGTGTTGATTACAACCTGGGACGTGTAACCATCATCAACCAGAGCTTGCTTGAATCGCAAACACCCATTAAAGTCTCGCTTGAAAGCAACACGCTTTTCAGCATGCAAACCAAAACCATGATCGGTTCACGTTTTGATTACCGGGTTAACCGCGATATCAATGTTGGCGGTACCATTATGAATTTAACGGAGCGACCACTTACGCAAAAAATAAATATTGGCGATGAGCCTATTTCAAACTGGATGATCGGGTTGGACGGAAGCATTAAAAAAGAAGTGCCGTTTATTACGCGTTTGGTTGATAAAATTCCGTTTATAAATACCAAAGAAAAATCCACGCTTACGGCAAGCCTGGAATATGCGCGCATTATTCCGGGTACGGCACGCGCCATTAACGGTTTGTCATATATTGACGATTTTGAGGGAAGTCAAAGCGCCATTGACCTTCGGTCGCAAAACAGTTGGGTACTGGCCAGTATTCCACAAGGTCAAACAACCGGCAGCGGTGGTAATCCTGCTTTATTTCCCGAAGCGCATATTGTTCCAAGCGCACCATTGCTTTCAGGTTATAACCGCGCTTTGCTGAATTGGTTTGTGATTGATCCGCTCTTTCACTTAAATAATAACCTTACACCCGATTACATTAAAAATTCACCCATGCAGAGCAACCAGCTCATGCGCGTGGTGTATGAAAACGATGTATTCCCCAACAGGCAGTTGGCCACGGGACAACCAACCAACATAGCCATGTTTAACCTGGCCTATTACCCGAACGAAAGAGGACCTTACAACTATGTGGCCAATAGTTTTTCATTTAATACGCCCGATGGTGGTTCTCATACGGTGCAGGGACTGGCACCTGATGGAAACCTGCTTGCTCCTGAAACACGTTGGGGCGGTATCATGCGCCCGTTAACCACAACCGACTTTGAGCTGGCAAACATTAATTACATCCAGTTTTGGGTAATGGACCCGTTTAACACCGATGCCATTAACATGTTCGGTTCAACCGGTGGCGACCTGTATTTTAATTTAGGAAACGTTTCGGAGGACATATTACCCGATTCGCGCAAAGGATTTGAAAATGGTTTACCTGCTGACGGAAACTATGCTGCAGCCATAGCCAACAACCAACTTACCACTTCGCCATGGGGATATGTTCCTACCATACAACCCATCGTAAACGCTTTTGACAATTCAGGCGAAGATGCTGCGCGCTTAAACCAGGACGTTGGTTTGGACGGCTTGAAAACCGTTGACGAAGCCAGCTTTTTTTCTTCTTATGTTTCGGCCGCAACAGCCGCGGCAAGCTCAAATCCGGGTGCTATTACCAGTGACCCCAGTGCCGACAACTATCATTATTACCGCGGTGATGATTACGATGCCATTCAAAACAATATTCTTGAGCGCTATAAAAGATACAATGGTTTGGAAGGCAATTCACCCACAACAGGTTTATCGGAAACCATGAACGCTGGAGCTTATCCAACTTCGGCAACCACTTTGCCAAATGTTGAGGACATTAATTTTGACAACAACCTGAGTGAAACAGAAAGTTATTTCCAATACAAGGTAAGTATACGCCCAGGCGATATGGATGTTGTAGGTGAAAACTACATTACCAACATTGTAACGGCATACAATACATTGCCCGATGGAAGTTCTCCTGCAATTAAGTGGTATCAATTCCGCATCCCTATCCGCGAACCTGAGAAAATCGTGAACAGCATCCAGGACTTCCGTTCAATCCGTTTTATACGCATGTTCCTCAAAGGATGCAAAGACCCCATTGTTTTACGTTTCGCGCGCCTTGAATTGATACGTGGCGAATGGCGCGCCTACCAACAATCGTTGCTTGAACCGGGTGAGGCTGTAGTTGGCGACCCCACTTCTACCTTGTTTGATGTTTCGGCAGTGAACATTGAAGAACATGGAAGCCGCCAACCCATCAATTACCAGATTCCACCCGGTATTAACCGCCAGGTTGATGTAACTACTGCCAACCTGCGCAACCTGAATGAACAGGCCCTTGCAATGGACATTTGCGGCCTTGAAGACGGTGACGCACGCGCTGCATACCGCAACGTACAATTTGACATCCGTTCATA
>DASPJQ010000767.1:0-11634 GCA_035628535.1 Flavobacteriales bacterium
GGGTTTAAAGGATATGAGCGTATCATTTTAAATTACAGGTCACAATGGGCCACAACCGGTGCCTATAATACAATGGGCTTTTCATATGATATGCCCATGTTCCAAAAAGACGGTAGAAGGACCTGTTTAGGCCTAGGCATATCGGTTTTTAATGACCGTGCAGGTGCAACCAAAATGGGCACCACGTTCCCCGCTTTGACGCTTGGAGCCATTGTTCCAACCAGCGCAAACGGAACACTGACTTTTGCCATGCAGCCTGGTTACTTAATGCGCAGTGTGAATTTAAATTCGGCAACCTGGTCTACCCAATTTGACGGGACTGATTACGACCCTTCGTTACCAAACCAGGAAAACATTGGCTCAAGCTCGGCCGGGGCATTTGATATGGGGGCCGGTTTGCGTTATGCGCTTGACATTAAAAAAGAAGTGTTCCAGGGATTCACTGTTGCCAAATGGGATATTGGTATCGGGGCCTATCACATAACGCGTCCGTCATTTAATTTCCTTTCAGGTGGTGACAAAATGTTTGTGCGTTGGACCGCGCATACTTCAGCACGATTTGATTTACCAAAAGCAAACGTTGGTTTCATCCCTTATTTCGTGGCGTTCCTGCAAGGACCGTATAAAGAATACAATGGGGGTTTAATGGCCCGCTTTAAATTGAATGAAGGAACGAAAATTACCGGTTTCCTTACCGAGTCGGCACTTTCGTTCGGTTTGCATTACAGGGCCGATGATGCCATTGTACCGCAGGTCATGTTTGAATGGGGTCCCTGGGCATTGGCGGTTGCATATGATTTGACCACGTCCAATTTCCGTACTATAAACAACCTGAACGGTGGGTTTGAAGTTTCCATACGCTGGAACGATTTGAAAGGTGTGGTGTTTAAGAAAAGAACAACAAGTACGGTTCATTAGGATTAAAAATTCCAGATCTAAAGATTTAAAATTACAAAGCTGCAGTAAAACTGTGGCTTTTTTTCGATTGATTTTTTTTACCGTATAGCTGCCACTGCTACTTTCCCCGTTGCCGCAGTGCCTCATAAACAATAATCCCTGCACTTACCGATACATTTAACGACTCAATGGTCCCGCTCATGGGAATCTTTGCTTTATGCGTGCATCGCTTTAAATATTCGGGTGAAATACCTTCTTCCTCGTTCCCCATTATAATACATGAAGGCAGGGTCATGTCAACATCGTATAGAAATTGGTCCGTTTTCTCGGTACAACCAATGATCTGCAAACCGCTTTCCTTTAAATAGTCGACCACGCTTTTTAAATTGAGGTGCCTGCACACCGGGATTTTCATCAACGCCCCGGCCGATGTTTTGATAGCATCAGAAGTAATGGAAGCCCCGCCTTTTTCGGGAATAATAATCGCGTCAACACCCATGCACTCGGCACTGCGGCTTATGGCGCCAAAATTGCGTACATCGGTAATACGGTCAAGCAGCAAAATTAGCGGCACTTTTCCGCTTTCAAAAATCAGGGGCAATACATCTTCAATTTCCTGGTAAGCTACGGGTGAAATTAAGGCTATTACACCCTGATGATTTCTGTTTCCGAACTTATTTAATTTTTCATCAGGCACATATACCGGTTCTATTCCCGAAGCTTTTAATTCGGCAATGAGCTTATTCACCAAATCACCACGCAGGCCACGCTGGATCATAACCTTATTTACTTCCTTACCGCTGCGCAACGCCTCAACGCAGGCATGAATGCCAAAAATTATATCCTCGTTTTTTTGTGACATTTTCTTGTTCTCCGTTTTTTCTTTGTTCTTTGCTTTCTCTTCTTTATTCTCCGCTATTCATACTCTGTTCATGCCCATCAATTCCCATTTAAACTAAACGGCTTTGCCTTGCGCCAATTGTCCAATGCATTATACCACTGCGCTTTGTAATTTATATCGCGTTGCAAACGGTAATCGTTGTCGCTATACGGATTATCAATTTTATCAAACGTAAAGTTTAAGGTAGCATTAAAGGTAGTTCTGTAATGCCAGATTTCGCGGTTGAGTCCACGTTCAATGTAATTTGGTTTGCCAAAAATAATGGAAATCATGCCACGATCGGTTTTCCATCCTTCGTTGGTTGATGTATATTCGGCATTAGCGGCAAAGACCCTGCGGTAATACTCATTAATGGCCTTACGCGCGTTTTGCTTGGTATATTTCTCAGTACTGTTTTCGGCCGATGCGCGGTCAAGCCAGAATTTTTCAAATTTAGCGCGCGTATCTCCTGAACCCAGTTCTTCAAATTCGGCACGGCTGCATAGGTAAATCAAGGGGTCGTAAAAACCTGCCGTATCGCTGCAATTGGGATACCACTTGGTAAAATGATAAAAAACAACACCAGCACTTTCCGAAGTTTTTAAAAAATAAACACCCTTGGTCAGGTTGGTAAACACAGCCGCAGAACTTCCCTCCAGCGCAATGGAAACCAACTCACGTTCATAATTGTTTTTTGAAGCAAAATCATCATTGGCAAAAGGCGGACTTGGATAATCAACGCCTCCCTTTATGCGGTACAATTCAAACGGGTTTTGGCAACGTGCCGATTTCAGGATTTTACCATTGGGGTCAGTAAAATTTTTATCCAGTACCGGTGTTTCATCCATGGTCATAAGCACAAAGTTTTCCGGGTCGGTACAGTTGATGTTGGCAAACCTGGCATAATATTCATAGCGGGCGTTTCTATTGGAATTAACAATGCTGAGCTTTATGGAATACTGATCGGGTACGGGCAATTTTGTTTCTACGTATGCTGTAATAACGGTAGCGTTTGCCTGGCTTTGGAAATCCACCAATTGAAGCGAAAGACTGTCGGTTTTGGTTTTTTTGCCTTTTTCGAGCCGCGTAACCTCATAATTCAATGTGTATACGGCCTTGAACTTGCTTTTATCGCTTAGCAAAAAATAATCCTGCGGACGCGTGTCAAGAATAAAATAAATGCGCATGCTGTCGGCCGTGGTATGGAACAATTTAATGCGTGCCATAAGTTTTTCAGCGGGCTGGTCGGGCTGTACGTTTGACGGTCTCCGGTCAGGATTAGGCCTGTTAACCCGGCCCGGCATGTAACACGAAACGATTGCCGTTGCAAAGATGATTGCTATGGCCAATTGTTTATTCAAGCGTATCAGTAAATTTTTGAGGAATGCTTTTTTCAGATTTTACGCCCAGCTCTTTTAATTTTTCTGTCCTGCGTATGAGGTTGCCGTTTCCTTCTTTCAGCTTATTCATGGCTCCTGCATATGCGCGCTGTGTTTGCTCAAGGTTTTTTTCAATGGCGGTCATGTCTTCTAAAAACCCGACAAATTTGTCATACAAATCACCGGCCTGCCTGGCTATTTCAAGCGAATTGGCGTTTTGTTTTTCCTGTTTCCATACCGAGGCAATGGTGCGTAGCGTGGCAAGCAGGGTTGAGGGGCTCACCAACACAATTTTGCGGTCCCAGGCATAATTCCAAACATCGTTGTCATGCTGAATGATGGTACTGAATGATGATTCAACCGGGATAAACAACAGGACAAATTCAGGCGAATTGAAATCACGCCCTGCATGGTAATTTTTTTCGCTAAGCGATTTAATGTGGTTTTTAATGCTGGTAATATGCGTTTTCAAATGTCCTTCACGCAAAACCTCATCGGCTTCATTTACCCATTCAGTATAGGCGTTGAGTGAAACCTTTGAATCAATGATCACGTGTTTGTTATCCGGTAGTTTAATGACCACATCGGGTTGAATGCGCATACCATCGGTACCAGTGGTGCTGAACTGGAGTTCGTATTCCTGGCCGTTGGTTAGACCACTGCGCTCCAGCACTTTTTCAAGAATAAGTTCGCCCCAGTTGCCTTGTTGTTTTTTATCGCCTTTGAGTGCCGTGGTAAGGTTTTGCGCTTCGGTTCTCATTTGCACATTGAGTTCGGCCAGTTGTTTAACCTGTTCCATCAATGCGCTGTTTTCTTTGGCGCCTTTCACGTATGTTTCCTCTACTTTTTTTTCAAATTCCCTTATTTTTTCCTGGAACGGATTTATAAGCTGGCCCAACTGCTCCTTGTTTTGCAACGTGAACTTTTGCGTTTTCTCTTCCAGTATTCTATTGGCCAGGTTTTCAAACTCAACGGTGAACTTTTTTTCCATTTCGCGTGCCTCAATCACTTTTTGTTCCAGGTTTTTCAATTGTTCTGTTGATGTACTTACTTTAGCCAGCAGCTGTGAATTTTCAGCTTTGTATTTTTCCAATTCGGCTTTTTGTTCATTGAACACTTCAATGCTCCGCACAATGCGTCCCTTATCACCCGAAGAATCGGTTAACAGTTGCTGGTATGTTTTTTTCAGTTCCTCCAGCTCGCGGTTTAATTCCTGCATGCGGGAATGCGCATTTTGCAGGTTAATGCTGAGTGCCTGTTTTTCTATTTCCAGCTCTTTTGCAGTATCATCATTCGTTGCAGTATTGCCTGCAGGCCTTGTTTGTTTAAACAAATAACCTATGGCAAAACCAGCCCCTAGTCCAATACCAAGATATATAATATTATACAGCATTTAATTTTCGAGAATAAGTACGTAACAATTCACTTCCACCAAATCAAACAACTCAATTACGTCTTTGTTGCGCATGCGTACACAACCGTGCGAAGCAGGCCGGCCAATAAGCCCTTCCTCAGGTGTTCCATGAATGTATATTTCACGTTTATGCGTATCGTTGTTCCCTTCCATATTTAAGCCTTTTTCCAAACCGTCAAGGCGCATGGCACGCGTGGTTAAATCATCAGTACCGGTTGAAACAGCATTGTTTTCAATAACCGCCATTTTTCCGCTAAAATTGGAGCCTACCAGGATACCGCCAATGGGACAGGTCTTACCTATTTTGGAACTTATTTTGTGCAACCCAAGCGGGGTTTTTTCGGAGTTGGTTTGCTGCCCTACCCCATATTTTGAGGTGGAAACATCAAACACGCGAACCAACTGGTGGTTTTTAATGAGGTATAATTTCTGACGGTTAGTACCCACGTAAATGAGATTGGCCATGGGCTTTTTGTATTTCATGCTGGTGTATGCCTCAACATACTCCACTAACGGAGTGGGCGTATATGAGTTGTACGATTGCAACCCAAGTGCAAAAACAACCAACAGCCCTATGTATCCAACCCGACAGTTCATCCCTCAAAAATAATTAATAAAACCGAAATGCAGCTTGGAGTTCTTGAATAAAATGGGGTTATTTAACTGCTTGCCAAGGGCCCAGGTAAACGTAAAAACCCCTGTTTTAACCTGGAAATTCATACCTGCACCAAACCCGTAAGGCATATCGCTTGTGTATTGGCCGGCCGAATTGTCTTCGTACCAGGCCTGGTCAAAAAACACAAAGAGGGCCGAATTTTGCTCGAAAACAAGCCTGTACTCGGCCGTAAATACCGAAAACGCACTGGTTTTAATGGATTCTTCATCAAAACCGCGTAAATTTTTAATTCCACCCAAACGCATGAGTTCATTTTTGTAAATTTTTTGGTTCACAATACACCTTGTTTGGTTGGCCAGTTTAAGGGTAAACATTTTCCAAAAGGGAATGTAGGTCTCAACTGTCAGATGGCCGGTATAATATTCCGTCTTCAATTGCTCCTGTGCATACAATGTGGCATCATTGGCTGCGTTTGGCTTGAGCGTTTTAATACCTGCGCTGGCATCGGTTACCAGGGCAATTCCCCTGCGCGGGTTGAGCCTGTAATCAAGTTGTTCAAGGCGTACACCTATTCCATACTGGTTTATGCCAACATCGGCATTTTGCAAAGCATTTGTTCCGGTAGTATAAACCGTTTTGGCAAGGATGTCAGAATTATAACGGTTGTAAAACACACGAAAAAAATTACCGCGGTTCATTTGCCAGGTAAGGCCAAGGGTTCGGTTCAATTCCAAAAAACTGGTATCGCGCTTGAATAATTTAAAGTAAAGATCGGTTCCAACAGGCGATGAAAACATGAACGGGATTTGCAGGTTTATTTTAAGGTCCTGGGTAAGGTTTGCCACTTTCCGCCAGTTAAGATCAAACGTTTCGGCTTTGCCAAGGGCATTTTTGAGAATGACGCGTGCATCGCCCGTTATAGTGGTTTTTCCGGTTACGGCATTGGGCAATACACCAACTATTCCGTTAAACGAACTGGCATTTCGTTTTTTTAAATATACATAAACCCTGCTTTGTGTGGGCGTAAACAACACTTCGCTGGGTTTGATGGGTGAGACAAAAGGAATTTCGCGTATGCGTTTATCCATTTGCCTGATCTGTTCTTCGTTATACGCCATGCCAGGTTTTACGCTTAAATACCGTTGCAAATAAATTTTGGGTAACCGTGCGCTGCCTTTTACAACCAGGCTGTCAATTTTATAAAACGGCCCTTTGTTTATGGTCATGTTGCCATTAATTTTCCCTTCGCTCACACTTACCGAATCGAATGTTACTGAGGCAAACGGGAAACCGTTGTTCTCATAATACTTCAGGTTTTTATCGGCAATTGATTTAAGCCCCTGGTGATTGGTAGCTTTACCGTTTTTCGGTCCTATTGCGCTGGGATCGCCTTTTAACCGGATCGATCCCCATTCGTACACCGGGCCTTTAATCAGGATTGCAGTAAACTTTCCGGGTAAAGTACGCACAGTATCGTAATGCGCTTCAAGATGCCCTTCGGCATTGAGTTTTGAAACTTCACGGTCAAGGTAGTTCATCATGAGTTTTACCGATGTGAACTTTTTGGTCGTTGTTTTTTTACTCCGGCCGGGTGAATCGTTTGCACGGGCGTTCTGCAATTCCAGTTCAATGGTTTGCGCATGAACACAAACACTGATAAGCATGAAAAAAATGATATGCAAAAAGCGGCCGGCCACCAAAGGTAAATTTACGCTTTAAAACGGGAAACCGTTATAATTATTTTGGGTTTCGCATTAAAAACGTATGCCACGTCATCAGCTTGTTTGTTGCCAATTTTTACCGTTGAACGTATAAAAAATGAATCGTTCTATTTCAACTTCTTGACCAGTTTATGGGTTCAATGCCGTGCGCCTTTAAATATTCATTGCATTGCGAAAAATGTTTACACCCGAAAAATCCATTGTAGGCCGACAGTGGCGATGGATGAACTGTTTTCAGAATAAGATGTTTTGATGCATCAATGTATTTTTCCTTGGCGTGTGCCTTGCTGCCCCAGAGCATGAACACCAAATGCTGGCGGTGCTGCGCCAATTGTTTAATGGCTTCATCGGTAAACGTTTCCCACCCCTGGTTTTGGTGTGAGTTGGCCTGGGCCGCACGTACGGTAAGCGAAGTATTGAGTAAAAACACACCTTGCTCGGCCCATTCGCTTAAGTCGCCATGGGCAGGTTGCTTGTCACCGGTATCCGATTCAATTTCCTTAATGATGTTTTTTAGCGATGGCGGCTGCACAATACCCTTATTTACCGAAAAGCAAAGTCCGTGTGCCTGGCCCGCTCCATGGTAAGGGTCTTGTCCTAAAATCACAACCTTTACGTTATTAAAAGGGGTACGGTTAAAAGCTTCAAAAATTTGACCACCTGGCGGGTAAATGGTATAGTGCTGGCGTTCCTTTACCAGGAATGCTTTAAGGTTGATAAAATAAGGTTTTTGGAACTCGCCTTTTAACCGGTCAAGCCAGCTTTGTTCAATTTTTATAGCCTGTTGTTCAGTTTGGCTCATTTTTTGAAGCTGTTTTCGTAAGATTTGGAGAAATCACTGTTAACAATGGGTTCCTGATTAAATTAAAATTATATATTTGCTATAACACAACACCAAAAACAAGCGTTATTTATGAAAAATTTGTCGAAAACAGTAGCTATTGCCGCCTTAGTATCGGTGATGTTTGCATCTTGTGGTTTATTTGGAGGCAAAAAAGGTACTTGTCCAGCATATAACAAAGTAGAATCGTTCGAAAAGAAGGATGCTGGTTTAACCAACAGGTAATTTAGCCTTTTATATACTTAAACGCCACGTTCTGAATAATTTCAGGCGAAAGGCTTTTTGCAACAGGACAAGTCAGCGCTGCATTTTCCAATATCTTCCGTTGTTTTTCTCCCAGGCTGGTGTCTTCTATAAGCATTGTTACATCAATTTGAACGACCCTTCTTGGCTCAGTTCCCATGTGTTTACCAATTATCACCTCTATGTTGCCTGTGCTTATTTGATGTTTTTGAGCAGCAATTCCCATTATGGTAAGCATACACATGCCTAATGATGTGCTTAGCAGGTCAGTGGGCGAAAAAGCCTCACCTTTTCCATTGTTATCAACAGGAGCATCGCTTATGACCGTTTTCCCCGATTTAAGGTGAGTTGCCTCAGTTCTTAAGTTTCCTTTGTAAATTATTTTTGCTATTTCCATATCAAATCGCGAACTTTAACGTTTATAAAAAGGTATAAATACATAGCCTTGAAAGTAATAAAAAATACCATTGTACTTTACCTGCTTATAAGCTGGTCAACCGCCTTTGCTCAATTGCCCGACAGGGGTGATGCACAGTTGCTGTACCGGCAGGAATTTGTTGGAGGTGTTACAGTACATACCGCAGGTTGGGGTCTTAATTTTCGCTATGGTAAACAAATAACCAACCTCAAAAAATTTTCATTTGCCCTGGATGTGGTAAACATCAAACACCCGAAAGAAAAAAAAGTATTTAACCCCGCTTTTGATGATGGCAAAGGTTTTTACTACGGTAAATTGAATGCCCTTATTGCTTTTCGCCCTACTATAGGCATTCGTCAGATATGGTTCCAGAAAAAACGTCCACAGGGTGTAGAAGTTGGGTACAACGTTAACATTGGCCCTTCGTTGGGCATTGTAAAACCTGTTTACCTGGAAATAATTTATCCGTTGACCGATGGAACCGCCACACTTTCAGAAGAGCGTTTTGATCCGAACAAACATACCGTTGACAATATTTACGGCCGGGCACGATTTGGCAAAGGCATGAACGAGATCTCAATCTATCCGGGCGCTTTTGCAAAGTTCGGTTTGCATTTTGAGTATTCGGCCGATGAGGAAGCCATGCAGGCCATTGAGGTAGGTGCCATGGTTGACTATTATCCCAAAAAAGTGCCTTTAATGGCCATTGCCGACAATTATAATTTCTTCCTCAATTTCTACGTTTCGCTTATTTTTGGCAAAAAATATTTCTAATGGCTGAGGTCACAGAGGCGACACCACAGGAAAAAAAATTCAACCCAAAACCAAAATGGTTACGTGTTAAATTGCCAACAGGCGAAAATTACAAACATGTGCGCGAATTGGTTGACACGCATAAACTGCACACCATATGTCAAAGCGGCAATTGTCCCAACATGGGCGAATGCTGGGGTGCAGGAACAGCCACTTTTATGATACTGGGGAATGTGTGCACACGTTCATGCGGATTTTGCGCGGTATCAACCGGCAAACCGCTCGAAGCCGATCCGTTTGAACCTGCCCGCGTGGCCCAATCGGTCCATCTCATGAAAGTAAAACATTGCGTAATTACTTCGGTTGACCGCGATGATTTGAAAGATGGGGGTGCTGAAATCTGGGCGCAAACCGTACGGGCCATTCGCAGGAAATCGCCCGGCACAACGCTGGAAACTTTGATCCCCGATTTTGCAGGGAAATGGGAAAACCTGCAAAAAATTATTGATGTAAAACCCGAAGTTGTTTCCCATAACCTGGAAACCGTAAGGCGGCTGACAAAACTGGTACGCGTGCAGGCAAAATACGACCGTTCGCTTGAAGTGTTGCTGCGCCTTAAGCAGGCGGGTATTAAAACCAAAAGCGGTGTAATGCTGGGCCTTGGAGAGACCGAGCAGGAAATAATTGAAACCATTGATGATTTGGCCAGCGTTAAAGTTGATATACTTACATTGGGCCAATATTTGCAGCCAACTACCAATCATTTGCCGGTGCAGGAGTTTATTCACCCTGATAAATTTGCCCAATACAAAGAGATCGCCTTGAAAAAAGGGTTTACATACGTGGAGAGCGGACCGTTGGTGCGTTCATCATACCATGCTGAAAAACATATTTAACCATGACCACTACAGCGCTTAAAAAAAAAATTGCCAGGCAACTTGACAGAGCTGATGATAAATTGGTTCAGCTTGTTAGTGCTTTAATTGATAAATACGAAGAATCCTCTAAAGGTGAATCTTTAATGACGCCTGCTCAGAAAAAAGAAGTAGACAGGCGATTAAAGCTGCATAAAGAAGGTAAGCTTAAATATTACACTTTTGAAGAAGTAAAAAAATCAATACTCTCACGAAAGAAAAGTTGAAAACATCAGTTCTAGTTTATTCTTCCCTTGCTTTGGAGGATGTAGCCCGGATTTTTGATTGGTACGAAGAGCAACAAAAGGGTTTAGGGCATAGGTTTCTTGATTGTTTACAAAAAACAGGAGATTCTTTAAAAAAAGTTCCATTTGGTTTTCAGAATAAGTATAAGACAACCCAAGAGTCTACTGTTCATCCTTTCCCTTATGTGATTATATATACAATAGAAAATAATATTGTATACGTAAATTCAATTTTTCCTACAAAAATGCATCCACAAAAAAAATATTTACGTTTTATTAAACAATCAAAAAGAAAACGATGAAAAAAACCCGCGTAGCCATTAACGGATTCGGTCGCATTGGCCGTATCACCGCTAAATACATGATTGAAGACACCGGCATGGAACTGGTTGCCGTCAATGATTTGACCGATACAAAAACACTTGCGCATTTGTTTAAATACGACAGCGTGCACGGCCGGTTCAAAGGAACGGTAAAAGCCGAAAAAGATGCATTGACAATTAATGGAAAAACCGTTCACTGTTTTGCAGAAAAAAATCCGGCTAAGCTGGATTGGAAAAAACTGGAGATTGACGTGGTGATTGAGTCAACCGGGCATTTGACCGATATGGAAGGGGCTATGCATCACATTGAAGCTGGTGCCAAAAAAGTAATCATATCAGCCCCGGCCAAAAGCGAGGAAATAAAAGCCGTTGTGTTAGGTGTAAATGAAACTATTTTGGATGGAAGCGAAAAAGTGATTTCAAATGCATCATGTACCACCAATTGTGCCGCGCCCATGATTAAGATCATTGACGAGTTGTGCGGGATTGAAAGCTGTTATGTATCAACCATACATTCCTATACGAACGATCAGCGTATTCACGATGCTCCCCACAGCGATTTAAGGCGTGCACGTGCGGCTGCACTGTCCATTATACCCACCACAACCGGAGCGGCAAAAGCCATTACAAAAATTTTTCCGCAATTGCACGGTAAGGTTGGCGGGTGCGGAATACGCGTGCCTGTTCCCGATGGATCATTGACTGATATAACCTTTGTTGTAATGAACCCGAAGTCAGTCGAAGAAATAAACAATGAGTTTAAAAAACGCGCACAAGGTAGTATGAAAGGTATTTTAGGATATACCGATGAGCCCGTAGTAGGCATTGACTGCGTAGGTGAGACCGAATCGTGTGTGCTGGATGCAGGACTGACCTCCGTTATTGGCGATATGGTAAAGATTGTGGGCTGGTACGACAATGAAAGCGGGTATTCAAAAAGGTTGGTAGACCTTGTGAACTACATTAGTAAATAATTAACTACCTTTTCAA
>DASPJQ010000768.1:0-1066 GCA_035628535.1 Flavobacteriales bacterium
AAATATGAGCTAAAGACCAATGAAACAGAAAACAATTGGGCTGATCTGGTCCATTTAATTGATATCATCAACAACACGGCTGCAGGCAGTTACCAGGACTCACTCAACGCGTTTTTTGACACGCAAAATTACCTGTACACATGGGGTGCCCACATCCTGTTTGCTAATCTTGATTCATATGCTGGTAGCGGTCATAACTACTATCTGTATCATGACTCAACGGCCAATAAATTCAGGTTTATTACATGGGACGTGAACGAAGCTTTCGGGAATTTCAATATGGGTATGAGCATTCCGGCACTTGAAAACCTTGCAGTCACATACGTTCCATCGCCTTCCGCCAACCGTCCGCTGCACAGCCGCATGCTGGCCAACGGCTACCAGCAACCTTTGTACGATGCAGTTTGCGATATGATAAATATGCAGTGGAGCATTTGGGCCATGGAACATAAAATTGACAGCCTGGCCAACCTTATTCGGCCATACGTTTATGCCGACCCGAACAAATTTTTCAGCAACGCCAATTTTGATGATAATATTGAGATGGATATCAACGTACCGGGGACGCCCGGTGGTGATAACATAGCGGGAATAAAATCGTTTTTAACCAACAGACGTAACGCCCTTGCGGCCGATTTGACCGCTCATGCCTGCATGGTTGGTTTGGATGCTTTCAATGATGTATCAACATTTGAAATGGTTCCTAACCCGGCCAATAACAACGTTACGCTCACAGGTTTTGCGCAGAATTCGACCCTGATTATTACCGATGTTGCCGGCCAATACACGATGAATGCCATAATTTCAGGAAACACGTTTACATTGGATATAGCGGCATTACCACCCGGAATCTACTGCGTTAACTTAAAAAATACTAAATTTGGCCTGAATTCAACTAAAAAATTAATAAAAGACTAAAATGGTTTCAAAACGTAAGGCAGCTATTATTTTGACAGTAATGGTTTTCGCATTTTCGGGTTGTGATAAAACAGAGGGAACCGGAGGCGCTGCAACGATTGAAGGGAAGGTAGAGGTACAAGATTATACCACCACCGGATCACCGAAC
>DASPJQ010000769.1:0-3413 GCA_035628535.1 Flavobacteriales bacterium
TGGTCAACTGGGGATTGCTGCAATCAATGGGTTTAAGCCATAATCCATCGCCAAACCCGTCAAGAAACAAGCCACCCGCATCAGTTGCCGCATGCATTTGAAATTGTTCATCGGTTAAAGCGGTATAATTGCGTTTGATGATAACAGGCGTTTCACACCCGTGTTTTTTCAATAACAAAAACATGAGCCTTAAATCGGCCATGGCGTGCGCATGGAACGTATCAAACACCAACACAACAGTTGATGTAATCTTTAATTTTTCAATAAAATCGCTGGTAAGGGTTTTATGGTCGGCCGAAACAAAATTCAATTGACGGTGTTTTTTATCCGATGCAAAAAATTCATTACCGCAAAACAAGGGATAATGCCTGTCATGACCGGTTAATTTTTTCCAGCTTTCAGAATTATGAATAATGCCTAATGTTCCGGGAATTTCAAAATCAATGCTGTTATCACCAACGTACAAATAATCACAAGCCTGGTCGGTTAAATTCCATTTATCCAGGTTAACTGAATAATTGTACCCCACAGCAAATAAATTTGCAATGGTAATTTTTTCATTCCTGCTGAAATCGGCCAGCACGCGCGGTACGTTTTTACCCCCTATGTTTAAAACATCTTTTGTATGACGCCTTGTATAATTAAACGGGTCATACAGTTCATTGATTTCAGTATCACTCAATGGCGAATCGTGGATAATAAAATCACCGGGGTTGCGGGTTGCATACCGGTCAGCCAGCGTTTTTGCAACCGGTATTTCAAATTCAGGGTCCTCGGTAAGCGAAACCCGTATGGTATCACCTAACCCGTCTTCCAGTAACGTACCAATGCCAACGGCCGATTTGATCCGTCCATCTTCACCGTCACCTGCCTCGGTTACGCCCAAATGCAACGGGTAATTCATCCCTTCTTTGATCATTTTTGCATTCAGCAAACGGTATGCCTGTACCATGACCTGGGCATTGCTGGCTTTCATGCTTAAAACAATGTTATGGTAATTTTCATCGCAGCAAATGCGTAAAAATTCCATGGCGCTTTCAACCATGCCTAAAGGCGAATCACCGTAAAAACTCATGATGCGATCACTGAGGGATCCATGGTTGGTGCCTATGCGCATAGCGGTGTGGTTTTCTTTGCAAATTCTTACCAAAGGGGTAAATTTTGCACGTATGCGCGCCAGTTCTGCATCATAAGCTTCCCGGGTATAATCAATTTCTTCGAATTTTTTCTTGTCAGCATAATTGCCCGGATTCACGCGCACTTTTTCAACAATGCGTGCGGCAATTTCGGCAGCATTGGGTGTAAAATGTATGTCGGCAACCAATGGTGTAATATAACCCCGCCCGCGCAGTTCATTTTTTATATGCTGAAGGTTTTCGGCCTCGTTTTTACTGGGAGCGGTAATGCGCACCAGTTCGCAGCCGGCTTCAATCATACGAATGCTTTGTTCAACCGTGGCAGCGGTATTCATGGTGTCGGTCGTGGTCATGGATTGCAGGCGAATGGGATTTTCTGCGCCAAACCCAATATTTCCTATCATCACCTCGCGCGTTTTAAAACGCGACCATGCTTTAAGGTTGTTGCAAAATTTTTTGCCTGCGTATGTAATGAGATCATGTTCCACAAAGTAAAATTAGTGTTTTTCGTTAAACGGAATTGAAAAGAAAACTTAATATACCGGGCACATTTTTTTCCTGCAGAACCCGCAGATGGTTTTTTTTGCGCATAGCAGCTATAGTTGTATGAAACTTTTTTACGTTTAACTCCGCATCCATGCACGCAAACGTCATCAATGCTGACCGTAACGCAGTGGAGTGTCAGGATGAACAACTAAATCCGAACGCCAACAACACATACATCGTCCACCTGCTCAATATCCCCTTTCCAGGCATCAAAATGCGCTACAAGAACCCCCTGGTGATCGGCCAGTTTTTGCTTGGCCAGTTTGCTTATGTAGTCTTTCAGGTGATGGTATTTCAGTTTTTTGCCCGAAGATCCGCCAAACTGGTCATGATAGCCATCGGAGAACATGTAAACAATATCTGATTCCTGCAGCGTTACATCATGCTGGTAAAACAGCTTGCAACTGCTGTCCTGCGAGCCGCCTATAGCAAATTTATTGGGAGGTAATTCAATGATTTCAGCACCACGTTTTATAACCAGCGGACGGTTGGCCCCCGCAAAAGTTACCTTGTTTTCTTTTTTGTCAAAGGCACAAATGGCAATGTCCATTCCGTCACGGTATTCCTGCCGGCCCCCGCGTTTGTTCAGGGTATTGGTCACCCGTTTATCAAGGTAACGCAAAATTTCGGCTGGTTTCCTTACTTTGTCTTCCAAAACAACCTGGTTGAGCAAATCATGGCCAATAATTGACATAAAGGCGCCAGGCACACCGTGACCCGTGCAATCACCCACGGCAAGAATAGCAAAATCATCCATTTGTGAGAACCAGTAAAAATCACCGCTTACAATGTCTTTTGGCCTGTAAAACACGAACGATTCGGAAAAGAAATTATTGAGCTCGGAAGGAAGCGGAAGCACAGCCTCCTGTATGCGTTTTGCATAGTTGATGCTGTCGGTAATATCCTTGTTTTTTTCGCGTATGATGACGTTTTTATGGTTTATTTCTTCAAATTGTTGGGCAAGGATCTTATTGGCTTTTTTCTTGGTTAAAAATGCCCACCCTGCAATTGCGGCAACAGCAAGCACCAATACGCATCCGATTAACAGCAGGTTGCGTTGCGCCTTTTGTTCCTTTGCCTCTGATTCTTTCAATGCAATTTCTGCCTGCTGTTTTTCCCTGTCTTTATTGAGCAGGGCAATTTCCTGTTCCTTTTTTCCTGTTTCATACTTTGCTTCCAGTTCGTGAAGAAACGTTCGGTTATCCTGGTTTTTTATGCTGTCTTCCAGTTCCTCGTGGTCCAGGTAGGCGTAAAAAGCATTTTTGAAATCATTTTTGCGGGCATAGGCCCACGCCATTGATTTGGTGATTTCAGAGGCCGTGAGCAATTGCTTGGTTTCGGTTTTGGTATTTGCCTCCAGGGCCTTTTGAAAATAGGTTACGGCTTTTGCATGCTGGTTGGTTTGTGAATAAACATCACCCATGGCACGGTATATCCACGCTGTTTTCTCCCCATCAGCATTGCGTATATAAATCTCCAACGCCTGTTGCAGGTATTCCAATGCGGTTTTGAAATCGCCACGATCAATGTAATTGCTCGAAAGGTTCCCGAGCATGAGCGCAATGGACCGTTCATTTTTTTCTTTCCTGTAAATTTCAAGCGCCTTTAATTCGTATTCAAGTTCCCTGTCCACTTGTTTCAGTTCACCGTACATGGCCCCAGCCAGGTAAAGGGCCTCAGCTTCCAGGTGACGGTCGTTGAGCGCGCGTGCAAGTTTCAATTCCTTTTCAT
>DASPJQ010000770.1:0-3371 GCA_035628535.1 Flavobacteriales bacterium
AACAATCAATATGGCAAATTCCGAATGAGCCGGACCAATTTGATACTATCCCTATCGTGACCAAAGTTGAAAATAATATATTACCCATCCAACCCCAAAAACGACCGCGATTTTTTATAAGTACGCTCACGGCAATGACTACGGATGTTGCCGTAATGCCGAAACATGAATTAAGAAAGTGCTTGACAAACTTAAAGACTGTGCCGAAAAATGAAAAAAATTGTTTTCCTTTTGAAACATGAAGGCTTTGAGGATATGATTAAATAGTTCTAATTAAGATTCAGCTCTATTACCTTTCCCAATAACTCGGAGTATATAAGATACCTTACTATCATAATCTTTCTGTCCTTTTTATTTCTGGCCATAACATTGTTTGCTAACTCACTTTACGCATAAATTTCAGGAATTCCACAATCCTGTCAAGTTGCGGTTTTGGCAATTGTTTTTTTGTAAACTTCGGCATTTTACCACCACCCCAACGCACCTGCATTTTGATCAATATATCTGGCAGGTTCTTATTGTTGAGCCGGGGCCCCCTGCCTTTTTCACCGCCCGGGTGACACTTGTTGCAGTACAACATAAACAACTTCATGCCTTTGAATTCATCGGGTGAAAGACAAACACCGTTTGCGGTACGTATTTTTTCAGCCTTGGCCGGGGCCGCTGCATATTGCTTTCCTCTTTCCTCACGCTCATTGTCGCCACAACCAATCATAAACAGGGGAGACGTTATGAGTGAAATGATTAAAAAAGTAATAAGTGTTTTCATAGCACTGTGTATTTTGTATACCAAGAACAATTAGGCAGCCAAAGATGAAAAGGCTATGACACAGCAGGTCAATTTAAAACGAATTGCTAAAAAGAGAAAAAGGCGTCAAAATGGGAAAAGAAACACTGGAAAATCAGAAATCGGAATCAAAAAACACAAAGGGTGGAAAATGAATAAACATTAAAAACAGAAAGGGAATATATTTCTTTTAGGCTGAGTTTTATTGCTCTAGTTCCGGATAAAAAGTCCCCACTCATCTTCCATCACATCGTCCATTTCCCGTATTTCTTTCACCCATTCAATAAACAACGCCCGAAATTTTTCCATTTCTTCACGCAGCACAACAATGTATTCGGTATGCGACTCATCCAGCATATGGAGACCGCTGGTTGATACGCGAAGGTATTCGGCATGCTCTCTTATGAGTGCTGCGTTTTGCATACAACCTGTGTAAAAGTTCATGGCAAAGGCGCCCGAAAGTTTGGCCTCTATAATGTATGCCGACTCGGTCATGGTAGAACCGTACATATCTTTTATGCGTTCGTCCTTAAATGAAGCCACAAGGGCCTTTACAACTTGTATAATTTCTTTGGCCTGTTTGTACAGCGGATGATTGCGCTTACGGTTTTCTTCTTTGCTGTATTCCCTTTCAGCCTCTTCGTCATTGTATTCGAAATCGTCAAAATAATCGCTCATTTTTAGTTACGGGTTATTTGTTGTCCAAGGCTGATCGCTGTCTTTGTTTTTTGGTTTATTCCTTCCGCTTAACCAATTTCTTATCATCGCCAAAAGCCTCAATAATGCTTTTCACCAACGGGTGGCGTACTACATCGCGCCCGTCAAGGTAAACAATACCAATACCCTCAACGTTTTTAAGTTTATGCACGGCCTTTAACAAACCTGAAGGCTGGTTGCGCGGCAGGTCAACCTGCGTCACATCGCCTGTTATAATAAATTTAGCGTTCATACCCATTCGGGTAAGGAACATGCGCATTTGGTTTTCGGTAGCATTTTGCGCCTCATCCAAAATAACAAACGCTTTGTCAAGGGTACGCCCGCGCATAAAGGCCAACGGTGCAATTTGAATAATGCCGCCTTCAATGTATTCTTTTAATTTTTCGGGTGGCAACATATCGCGCAGGGCATCGTAAAGCGGTTGCATGTATGGGTCCAGTTTTTCCCTTAAATCACCAGGAAGAAAACCCAGGTTCTCACCTGCTTCAACAGCCGGCCGGGTCAAAATAATACGCCTCACCTCTTTGTTCTTAAATGCTTTTACAGCAAGGGCAACAGCAGTATACGTTTTACCTGTACCGGCAGGGCCAATAGCAAACACCATGCTGTGCTTTTCAGAATATTCAACAAGCCTGCGCTGGTTTTTTGTGTGCGCTTTAATTTGCATACCGCCATTTCCATACAGCAATATATCATCGGCCCCGATTTGTTTTGAAAATGAAGTATCTTCACCCAATATGAGTTCTTCTATTTCCTGGCGGGTCAATGAATGGTAATTATTAAAATGCTCAACCATGCGTTCAAGCGATTTTTCAAATTCACCTATTATTTCTTCCTCGCCAATGACCTTGATTTCGGTACCTCTTGAAATGATTTTAAGTTTTGGATAAAAGCTGCGGATCTGGTTCAATTTAACATCGTTCGTTCCAAAAATTTCTATCGGGTTTATAGCCCCTATCTCAAAAATACGTTCTCCCAATTGTATAGTTTATATTTATCGTTAAACCATTAATTTATTGTGGTGAAAATAGAAATTATAGCTGAATTATGAAGCATCAACAAAGTCTATTTTAGTAAATATTTACATTTATGAGTTTTTGTTGAGGGTCAGGGTTAAGCCGCATTAATGCGACTACCGGCTTTATTAAAAAAACATTGTTTATTCTATTCTGCATAAATGAGGTTAAACAATGTCTCAAATGTATAAAATTTCGCTTATTTTGAAAGCCAAAAGATATGCGCATTATAACCCTTACCAGCGATATGGGCACCCAGGATTATTACGTGGCAGCCGTGAAGGCCACTATACTGGGCCTTTATCCACAAGCGCAAATCATTGACGTGAGCCATCATTTACGGCCGTTTGACATAGCCCAGGCCGCATTTGTGATCAAAAACGTGTATAATTCGTTCCCGCCCGGCAGTATCCATATTTTGGGTATAAACAGTGAAAAAACCAATCCGCTTGCGCAACCGGGTGCTCCCCTTACCCGCCACGTAATTGTAGAATATAACGGGCACTATTTTATTGGGGCCGACAATGGCATTTTTTCATTGTTTATTGAAGCTGCTCCAATCGCGGTATACGAAATTGATTTTGGTACTGAAAACGAAGAACAAACTTTTCCTGTAAAAACCGTTTTTGCCAGGGCTGCGGCCATGATTGCTTCGGGCAAGGCGCCTTCTACATTCGGAAAAAAAATCAATGAACTTAACCAGCGTACTATAATAGCGCCAACCATAAGCCATAAGCTGATTATAGGAACCGTTATTTATATTGACGCTTATGGCAATGCTATTTTTAACATTACCAAAGCCGATTTTGAAAAACATACCGCTGGCAAGGACTATAAACTTGTTTTACGGG
>DASPJQ010000771.1:0-5462 GCA_035628535.1 Flavobacteriales bacterium
TGTTATTGGCATTGTTGTCAACCGGATTATTTCCGGTGGGGGCCGTTACAGTGATTTTTAACGTATTGCTTTTATAGTTGCGTCCGTTGTAACTTATACTGGCAGGAGGTATGGTAAATTCACCCTCTTTTTTCGGTCGAATAACCAGGGTATAGGTAAGCGTATAGGTTTGTTTCATTTGCCCGCCTACAATGTTTATTTGCGAATAGCTGCTGGTTGAAGGACCCGACAGCAGTTTAAAATCTTTCAGGTCGGGAGCTGTGAACGGGGCTTCAACGTTAACCGTATACTGGATTTTGAAAGCCTCATCGGCTGCCACAACCTGCTTGCTTGCTTTGGCAGAAAACTCAATGCTTTGTGCCTGGAGGCATGTGGCAAATGAAACGAAGAACAATGTAATGATGTATTTCATATCTTTCACTGTTTACCAATCCTTAAGTGAGCTTACAACAATTTCTCCTTCTTTCTTTTTTAATTTATCCTGTAATTTTTTTTCGTTTGCATTCAAGGCATCAAGCAATTGTTTGGCTTGTTCCTTGTCAATTTTCCCTGGCTGCGGTTTAGGTTTATTACCCTGGTCGCCTTCGTCTTTATCCTTGTCCTTGTTTTTTTCCTGGTCTTTATCCTTTTCCTTCTCGTCTTTGTTCTTATCCTTATCCTTGTTTTCCTCCTTATTTTTATCCTTGTCTTTGTTATCCTGCTCTTTATTTTTCTGATCGTTTTTATTTTGATCGTTGTTTTGCTGATTTTGCTGTTTTTTCAGCATTTTTTGCGCATAGGCCAGGTTGTAACGGGCATCTTTATCGCTGGGGTTCGCTTTTAAAGCGTCTTTGTAAGCGCTTATGCTTTCCTCCCATTTTTTTTCCTGCATATAGGAATTACCCAGATTATAATAGGACTGGGAACGTTCAGGTTTTGATTTTACGTATTTTGACGCTTCCTCAAAATTTTTAGCCGATTCCTCATACTTACCTTCCCTGTAATAGGCATTGCCCAGGTTGTAATGGGCTTTGTGACTATTGGGATCAAGCTTTTTGGCTTTTTCATAACTTTTAGCAGCCTTTTCAAAATCGTTGTTTTTGTAATGATCATTTCCTTCCTTTACGTATTTGCGCACTTTTTGCCCGTCAGCACCGGTGCGAACAGCCTGTGCACCCACCATAAGCGGTAACGCAGCCAAAAAACTAAAAATTATTATAAGCACTTTCATAAATCAAACAATGGCAAATATCCTATTAAAAACTCAAAAAGCAAAAATATAAATGCGGCCCAGATAAAATAAAAATATTGGTCGTCATAGTCGGTATACGCTATTGTATCAATTGTGTTTTTTTCAAGCTTGTTAATTTCTTTAAAAAGTGCATCAAGGCCAAAATTGCTCCGGGTAGTTTTTACATAAACCCCGTTTCCGGCAGCAGCCAGTTGTTTAAGCATTTCCTGGTTAAGACGCGTTATAACCGTATTGCCTTCGGCATCGCGTTTAACACCTTCTTTGCGGCCGTTTACATAATTTGGAATGGGACTGCCCTGCGAAGAGCCCACCCCGATTGTATACACATTTATTTTGCTATTGGCTGCGTTTTGTACAGCTTGTACGGCTTCGGTCTCATGATCTTCACCATCGGAAATAACGATAATTGCTTTACGTGTTTTGGCTTTCATGTCAAAAGACTCAACGCATTTATCAACCGCCCTGCCAATGTGCGTTCCCTGGGCTGAAATCATGTCGGTACTAACAGCACTCAAAAATAATTTCGCTGCAGGATAATCAGTAGTAATGGGAATTTGAATAAATGCGTCACCGGCAAATACTACCAGCCCAATGCGATCACCTTTTAACTGTCCCAAAAGCCGTTCAATTGCCCGTTTGGCGTATGTAAGCCGGTTACCGTTGGGCCCCATATCTTCTGCCAGCATGCTGTTTGAAACGTCCAGGGCAATCATCAGGTCAATTCCGCTTCGTTTGGCCTCCTGTTTACCGGTTCCGTATTGTGGGTTGCACAATCCCACAACCAATAGAAAAATAGCATTGCGTATGGCAAAATACTGGAGGTAACGCTGGAGCATGGAAAAACCAGCACCTAATTTTCCCAATTTTTCTACCGTAGCAAACCGCTGTATGACCTGGTTTTTTTGCCAGGTATTGACCACCCAGAAAACTGCGAATACCGGTACGGCTATTAAAAACCAAAGGTATTGCGGACGTTCAAGGCGCGCCTCTTCGTTGCTGTCAAACACAAAGAAATAAATATTGATAAAAAGCGCGCTCAATACCAGCTCGGTTATAATCACCAACCAGGCAAGCGTTTTAATATTATATAAGTTAAACCTGTTTACCACAGTGGCGACTTAAATAATGTGTTTTTTAAAATCAATTCCAATCCAAACAAAGCAAGGGCAATCAACACAAATATGTGAAAGCGTTCAGGCGGGTCCTCGCGGTATTCAATTACGTTCATTTTGGATTTTTCTAACTGGTCAATTTTATTGTAAATTTCCTGCAGGGAGTTTTTATCGGTAGCCCGATAATATTCGCCACCTGTCCGCTTTGCAATGTCTTTAAGCAAAACCTCATCAATTTCAACGGGCATATACTGGTAAGTGATATTCCCGAAAATATCGGGCACAGGATATTTGGCTTTTCCTTTTTTGCCCACCCCAATGGTATACACCCTTATACCGAATTCTTTGGCAATATCGGCAGCGGTTACGGGGTCAATATTGCCCTGGTTATTCACACCATCGGTAAGCAATACAATTACTTTACTTTTTGCCGTGCTCTCACGCAAACGGTTAACAGAAACTGCCAATCCCATACCAATAGCAGTACCCTGCGCCATCATACCCGGTTCAGCCAACCTGAACTGACTTTTCAACACGTTTTTATCAGTTGTAAGCGGACACTGGGTGAACGCCTCGCCTTCAAAAATTACGAGACCAATGCGATCGTTTTTTCGTTTATCGATGAAATCAATTGCCACATCGCGTGCAGCCTCAAGCCTGTTAGGCGCAAAATCCATGGCAAGCATGCTGGTTGAAACGTCAAATGCCAACACAATATCAATTCCTTCCGAGTAGAATTCCCTATATGAATCATCTTTTGCATCCTGCGGCCGTGCAAGGGCTACAACCAAAAAGGCAAGTGCAAGAACGCGTAAAACGGGCAGTACAAAACGCCATGCCGAGACGGGCGATATGTAAGCAAAATTTTTGAGCGAAGAAATTTTAATGGTTTTCCCGCGGTTGGTAGTTTGCAGGACAAACCAAAGTACCAACAAAATGACCGGCAAGGCCACAAAAAGAAAAATAAGCGGGTTTTTATATGACCATGAAAACCACTCACTCATTGACTACCTCCTCTATTTTTCGCGTTAGCGCGGCAAACCGTTTGGCGTTATCCAATGCACCTTGGTTTTCATACTGGCCGGGAATAAGTTTTGCAAATTTTACCATATCGGCCATTTGAAGGATGGAACGCAGGATTTCCAACGCTTCATAAGATATACCTGACGATTTCAGGTTTTTTGTAAGCTGGTCGGTAGTTTGCTCCAACGCTGCGACCTCAAACCGTTTTTCAATATAAACCCTGAGTAAATCGGTCAATTCAACGTAATATTGCTTGGCCTGGCCGTTTTGCCACAGTTGTTTTTTATCAAGTGCATCAAGGTCCAACAACAATTGTTCATGCAGCGGCAAAACAACTGCGGGTTCGGCCGGTACCACTTCTTTTTTCCTGCTTTTTCGCCACCACCACACTGCCGCAATAACCAGCAATAGCATACCTGCAGGAATGTACCAATGCTCAAGCAGCCACTGAAAAAAATCCTTCACTTTCTCCGAAACAGAATAATTCTCAGCCTTGATTTCTTTAATATCTTTGAATTCTTTGGTGGTGTCAACTGCAACCGTGTGAACTTCCAGCAGCAAAGGATTTGTTTCAACCATTAGACTGTCCACTAAAAATTTAAAAGGAGGAATGGCGTAATAACCGCTGTCAAAACTTGTAATAATGTATTCCTTTACAAGCGGGACCTTATCCTTAGCCGGTTTAATGACCGAATCAATAATTTCAATGTGCGCATTGATGGTGTCTTTTAAAACGGGCCATGTAATGTTGCCTGTAATATTGTTAAAGGCAAACGTTAATTTTACCTGTTCGCCAATAAGGATTTTCTTTTTAGAGAACGATGCCTCAATTTCCTGGGCATTTGACACAAGGGCACCCGCATAAGCTATAAAAAGCAAACTATGTTTTAAAACCTTCATCTGTGCTTCGCGTGATTTTTAAACAAGCCTACCAAAAGTTTTATATAGTCTTCGCCTGTGGCTACTTTTATGTGATCAATTTTTGAACGTGTAAATACATCGTCAAGGTATTTCTGGTCTTCCCTGAAACGTTTTTCATAGGCTCTGCGGGTAGCCAATGATGATGTGTTGATCCAGAGTACTTCACCAGTTTCTGAATCTTTGAAAGGCACAATGCCTATATCGGGCAATTGGGACTCGCGCGGATCATGTACCCGTAGGGCCACCACATCATGTTTACGGTTTGTTATTTTCAAACTTTCTTCAAAGTCACGGTCAATGAAATCGGAAATCACAAAAAGAATGCTGCGTTTCTTTATAACGTTATCAAAAAAGCGCAATGCCTGTGCAATGTTGGTCCCTTTTGACTCCGACTCAAAATTCAGGAGTTCGGCAATGATATGTAAAATATGTTTGCGCCCTTTTTTAGGTGCAATGTATTTTTCAATTTTATCGCTGAATAAAATGGCCCCGATTTTATCGTTATTCATACCTGCTGAAAACGACAACACAGCCGCCAATTCGGTTATAAGGTCGCGTTTATCCTGCTGTGACGTGCCGAACGATTGTGATTGACTTATATCAATAAGTAACATCACATTCAGCTCGCGTTCTTCCTGGAATACTTTTACATAGGGATGGTTGAAACGTGCAGTAACATTCCAGTCAATGGTCCGAATTTCATCGCCCGGCTGGTACTCGCGCACTTCGCTAAAGGCCATACCACGGCCTTTGAAGGTAGAATGATACTGACCAGAGAAAACCTGCTGCGAAAGGCCTCTGGTTTTGATTTCAATTCTTCTTACTTTTTTTAGCAGTTCTTTGGTTTCCATAGCAAGACCAGGAAAAAATTATGGAACCTCAACTTTGTTCAGAATCTCTGTAATGATTTGTTCAACACTTACATTATCGGCTTCGGCCTCGTAGCTCAACCCTATGCGGTGCCTCAAAACATCGTGAGCAATGGCGCGAACATCTTCAGGGAAAACAAATCCCCTGCGTTTTATAAATGCGTACGCTTTTGCAGCCAGGGCCATGTTAATACTGGCGCGCGGTGATCCGCCAAATTCAATGTAATGGTCAATCCGGTTTAAACCAGCCTGCGAAGGATAACGCGTTGCAAAAACAATGTCTACGATATATTTTTCAATTTTTTC
>DASPJQ010000772.1:0-6009 GCA_035628535.1 Flavobacteriales bacterium
GGCTTAAAACACGGTGAATGGACCAAGTTTGATGAAAGGGGTTTTGTTGATTTCATTATAACCTACAAAAATGGTGTAGAAGTGGAGTATGACGGTGAAAGAATAAAAAACAAAGGAGAACGCACCGAAGTAAACACTACGTTTGAATGAGATGAAACTGGCTGACGTTTATAAGCAGGTACTTGAAAATACTGACCAGATAGTTTTTATCACCGACAATAAGCTGGTAGTACAGGATTGGAATAAAATTGCAGCCAAAGTACTTTCAAAAATAGGACTTGCAAAAGGAAAAAGCGTTGCAACGTTAATACCGTCAACCAAAACAACATTCAGGAAGACGCTTTTACACACAAAAAAGATAAAGCTTGTACTGGAAGCAAAGAATAAAAAAGATGCTTTTGTACTTGAAGGAAAACACATTCATTTAAACAACAGAAAATCAAATGCGCATTTATTCATTCTGAAGCAGCGCTTTGACCAGATTGAGCTTGTTGAAGAGGGTAAACGTTTCAAAGACATTGATCCTCTTGAAAAAATACTTCAGAACATTGACATTGTTTTTTACCGGGTAAAAGTTGATGAATCCGGCAAAAAGAATTTATTTTTCATTTCAAAACACGTTAGCGATATTTTTGGATTGTCCTATAACGAGTATATTACCAGTATGAAAAACGGCAAAATTCTGCAGTATTTTCATAAGGAGGACTATCCCAAAATAATTAAAACAAATAAAGAAATTTTTGAAAAAAAAAGGTCGGCCCAGGTCATATACCGTTTTTACAATAAAAAGAAAAAGAAATACACCTGGATTGAAGAAAAAGGATATCCTGTATTAAACAGCAGGGGCAAACTGGTGGAAATGTACGGCATTGCCCGTGACATTAACGACCGCATTGAAAGTGAAATTACCCTCAATCATACCGCAGGATTTTACAAAAGCATTATAGAAGACAACCTGGCCGGTTACTACCGTGTTAACAGGGAAAGAAGGGTGATAGAAGCCAATAAATCGTTTGCGCAAATATTAGGCTTCAAATCCAAGGAAGATGTTATTGGTAAAAAACTGCAGCATTTATACAAGAGCACGACTGATGACGATTTTATTGAAAAAATAATTTCGCGGAAAAAACTCATTAACCATGAGAGTGAAGTGAGACTGCTCAACGGCCAGGCAAAACACTTCCTGGAAAACACATCGTATTTTAAGAATAACCGCACTGGCGAGGAATACATTGAAGGAACTCTTTTTGATATTACCGAATTTAAAACCATTCAAAATGCTTTAAAGGAAAGCGAAATCAAGTATAAGAAACTTTTTGACGAAAACCTTGTTGGCGTATTCAGGACCAATACTTCGGGGTATATTTATGACTGCAACCAGTCGTTTGTTGAAATTTTCGGGTTTAAAAGCAAACGCGAATTATTGAAGCGCTCGTCAATTGATTTGTATTTTAACAAAAAGGACCGTGAAAAATACCTGCGCGAGCTGCGTAAAAAGGGAATATTGAAAAATTACGAGTTACATCAGCGTAAATTTAACGGTAAACCCATGTGGGTGCTGGCCAATGTGGAACTGATCAAACAGGGTAAAGAAGAAATCATACAGGGAACCCTTATTGATGTAACCGTGCAAAAAATAATCAATGACAAGTTGATCCAAAACATTGATAAATACAGGAAACTTTTTGAAAATGCCAGTGACGCCATTTTAATTGTGCAGGACTGGAAAATTATTGACTGCAATGAAATTTCCACCAGGCTTCTGCGAACCACAAAAAAACAACTCATCGGCAAAAAACTTTCAGATCTTATATCGTACAATGACCTTGATAAAGAACAAAAGAAAATGTATGAAAACATTTTCGTAAAAAAGGAAGCGTCAAAAAACAGGGTTTATGAATGTGTTTTAAAAGATTTTAAAGGAGAAAAACGTATTGTTGAAATAGCTGTTGCCATGGTAACGGAAAATGAAGAAGACACCTACCAGTTGATTGTTCATGATAATACCAGGCAAATACAGGAGCAAAAGGAGTTGGAGCGTAGCAAGGAAAATTTTGAAAACCTGGTTGAATATTCACCAGACGGGAACATTATAATTTTCCAGGACAAAGTTATTTTCAGCAATGCGGCCGCTATACGCATCCTGGGCCTTAAAAACAAAAAAGAACTACTTAATAAAAACATTGCTTCATTTTTTGTGCCCAGGCAGCAGCCCGAGATCCATAAACTCATTCAATTTGTAAACCTGAAACGCACCAACACGCGTTTTTACGAATACCAGCTTAGTGCCAACGGCAAAAAACCGTCAGATGTGGGTATACAACTTACCAACCTAAAATACGGTGGGCTTGATTGCGTCAACATGGTTATGTATGACCTGGGTTTAAAAAAGCAGCTGGCACAACAGGAATTAAGGGCCAATATAGCCGAGGAAACCAATAAAAAACTGGCGCGCGAAATAAATGAACATAAAAAAACGCAGGATAAGCTTTCAGACCAGATTGCCATGACCCAGGCCCTGCTGGAAGGCTCGCAAAATGTATTGATATACACCATTAACAAAGAGTTTGAAATTACATCGTTCAATTCAATTTTTGATAAAACAGCAAGGCAGATTTTTGGTTTTGATCTGAGGGTTACCCGCAATTTCAAAGCGTTTATTGATAAAGTAATTACAGAAGAAGACCGCATGGTTATGTACGAACGATTTAAAATGGCGTTTAAAGGAGAATCGGTGCGGCTTGAAGGACCACTTCAAACCAGAAAAGGAGCTGTTGTATGGATAGAAACGTTTATTAACCCGATTAAAAAAGGCAATAAGGTAGTGGAGGTTTCGTGTATAAGTACCGATATTACCGACAAAAAGCATAAGAATGAAGAATTACGTCATTCACTCAAGGAAAAAGAAGTATTGTTGAAAGAAGTGCATCACCGCGTTAAGAACAACCTGCAGATTATTTCAAGTATTCTTAACCTCCAAACCTCATTCAGCAACGATGCCAAAGTGAACGAAATTCTGCGCGAAAGCCAAAACCGTGTAAAATCAATGGCCTACCTGCATGAATCACTCTATCAAAATAAAAACTTCAGTTTTATCAATTTCTCGGATTATTTAATAAATTTGTCGAAAAACCTGGTGCATTCGTACTATATTTCGGCCAATTCGGTTGAATTAAAGTTGAATGTTGATAAGGTGGATTTAAACCTGGACCAGGCTATTCCTTGCGGCCTGATAGTTAATGAGCTGTTAACCAATGCCGTAAAGTACGCGTTTGTTGATGACACAAAAAGCAGTGTCATAAGCATTAAAGTGACTGAAAAAAAGGGAATAGTGGAAATTACAGTGGCCGATAACGGGGTTGGTTTACCCAAGGGTTTTGATGTTAATAAAACCAATACCCTGGGATTACAACTTGTAAGTACATTAACCGAGCAATTGGATGGTAAATTGACCGTGATGAATGATAACGGGGCACGGTTTACAATAACATTTAAGAAAATATAATAACAACATGTCAAAAACAAACGTACTCGTTGTAGAAGACGAGAGCATAGTAGCCAAGGATATCCAGCAAAGCCTTACCAAGCTTGGTTACAATGTTATTGGCACCGCTTCTACTGGCGAGAAAGCCATATCCCTGGCCGAAGAATTCATTCCGGACATTGTGTTGATGGATATTATGCTTAAGGGTGGAATGAACGGCATTGACACAGCAGCTCAAATCAAAGAAAAACTTTCAATCCCGGTAATTTTCCTTACAGCTTATGCTGATGAAGGAACCCTTGCAAAAGCGAAAGTAACCGAACCGTACGGATATATAATCAAGCCTTTCAAAGAAATTGATTTGCATACGTCAATTGAAATGGCCCTGTACAAACACAAAAAAGAATCGGAAATTTTAAAAGAGCGCGAAATCCTTTATTCCATTATTGAAAACAAAGAGTCAAAGGATTTTATTTTCGTAAAATCAAACTCGCGCCTGGTAAAATTAAATACCAAAGAAATCTATTACATTGAGGCGTTGAAAGATTATGTAGTCATCAATACGCTTAATACACGTTATACGGTACACAGCACCATGAAGGACATTGAACGCAAAATGCCGTCAAGCGAATTTTTACGCGTACACCGTTCGTTCATTGTACGCATTGATAAAATTGCCAGCCTTGAACTGCCAAACATTATTCTGGAAAACGATAAAAAAATTATTCCTGTTGGCGGGTCGTACAAGGATGAACTCATCAGCAAGTTGAATATGGTTTAGTGGGAAAGCTATTGTTCCACCCAAAGGGTGATCAGCTTTTGGGTGAAATGGTTATTAAGTGGTCTTGAAAAAAATTTGAAGCGGCAAAGCCGCTTTTTTGTTTCTACACAAAGAAGCCGGAATTTTTTCCTGTGTTTTTAAATAGCCTTCAAGAAAGGGCTACTCGGTTGGCTATTTTGTTTTCTATAGCATGTAATCATGGCGTAAAATAACTTTCCCTTTTCCAATTACGCCTTTAAGGGTTGAAATAAGCAATACACCAAAAAAACAATTCCGCAAAACGCAAATATCACACCCTTTCCGCCTTCTAAAAAAATTAACAGAACAAAAACCAACATGCATAACAGGTAAAGTGCAACAGCGTGTGATTTGCGGTATTTTTTACGATAGCGCAACAACTTCAATTTCTGCACGTGTCCCGGTTACCGACAGGGTCACGCGGTCATAATTTTCAGGTAAATCCACGTTAAAAAATAGCACCTAAAACGGGAAAAAATAAAAAAGCGGCCCCGGCCGCTTTTTATTTATCCTGGAAAAACTTCCGGGGCCGGCTTTCTCATCAACGCAAAACCAGTTTATGCGTATGAAGGCCTTTTGGGGTTTCCAAACGCAGCAAATAAACACCTGCAGCCATTCCAGCGGTTGAAAGGGTGGTTGACATACCTTCAAAAGTCGCGTTTGCTAAAACAGCTCCAGAAGCGTTATAAAGTGTATAGGAGCCCGGTGTTTCAAACCCGGCATTGAACGTAAGTGTTTCCCCGGCCGTTGCGGGGTTGGGGTATACCTGTGCAAGGGGTTTTTCCATCTCTTCGTCATTATTGCTTAAATACATTTCACTCAAGCCGCAGTAAAACGCGTGTGCATAGGGTGTAACGGCAAAAAGTGCGCTTACCGAGGTAGAAACACCGGGGCCGGGGTTAAAGTTTATGTCATGCGTGTACACGCTTTCATTTACCGGTAAAGCATGCCATTTATACGAACCTGAAACCACCATTTGGCAAAAAACAGCATTGCTGTTCATGCTGCGCAATATATACTGCCTGTCAACCCTGTCGCCACAGGTCACCAACAGCGCGTCATTAACCATATCAAAACAATTTGAAGTGGTTTGTGCGTTCATAAGCTGGGTCCAAAAACTATAGTTAACCAGGTTTAACGAAGCGTCAAAATCAGCGAAACTTAGCGGGCCACCGTTACCGGTTACCCGAATGTTACCGTTGTTCAACTCCTGAATGGCTTCAGGAATAAATGTGTGCAGGTTTAATGAATCGTAATAAAATTTGTAATCCAGAATGCCGCCCAGCGAGTCAATTTTCAACAGGAAAATACCCGACAGGTAGGGCGCTGTGTTTTCGCCCCTGAAACCCGCCATGAGGTAGTTTCCGTCAGTTAAACGGGTAATGCATTTGGCATGCGCATATGAATTGTCAAAATCATTCATGCGTTTGGTCCAGTTGAGGTTTCCCGAAGGTGAAATGCAAACCATGAAAATATCGGCATTGGCTTTGCCGGTGCAAATAATCCCACCATCACCGGTGAGCACCAGGTCAAAACCCGGATTTTTTTCAGTTACAAAATCAATGTCAAATGTACGGCTCCACACCATGCTACCGGTGGCCGCATCCAATTTATACAGGTGAGTTTTTTCATAGGTTGATGAAAGCGCGTAAATGTGCCCGTTGCCATCAGGCATTAAACGCGGGCTTCCATAAGAGGAATAAGATGTTTTATCAAGGTCAACCGA
>DASPJQ010000773.1:0-2200 GCA_035628535.1 Flavobacteriales bacterium
AAACTCCATAAAGAAAATTACCGTGCCGAACTGGGTTATATGCTCAATAAACATTTCCATGGAAAAGGTATAATGCTGGAAGCAACGGCCGCAGTCATTCATTACGGGTTCGAAATAATGAAACTCCATTCCATTGAAGCCCTCATTAATCCTGAGAACCATAAATCGGCTAAAATACTTGAACGAAGCGGCTTCAGGAAAGAAGCCCATTTTAAAGAAAACTTTTTTCACAATGGCGTTTTTGAGGATACAGTAATATACGGCCTGCTGAAAGCAGAATATAAAAAGCGTTAAGCGCAAGAATTGCAAAGTAGAAAAGCATTGGTTCAATTGCTGATTCGTACCTTGCATTATGGTGAAAAATGAAATTCCGGCCGAATATTCATATTGCGTTGAGCGATGCATTAATTATATGCTCAACCACCTGGGCAATGACCTTTCACTGGACGTGCTTGCAGGTGTTGCCAATTATTCGCCCTTTCATTTCCAAAAAATTTTCAAGCTGGTTAAAGGCGAATCGCCCAAACAGTATGTGGCCAGGCTCAGGCTTGAAATTGCAGCGCATTACCTGATCATTCACAACAAACGCCCGGTATCAGCCATTGCATTGGATTGCGGTTTTTCATCGCCAGCCGTATTTGCACGTTCGTTTAAACAGTTTTTTGGCATTACGGCCGAGGAAATGCGCAACCTTCCCGAAGGGAAACGTGCAACCGTTCGTGGAACCGGGAACCACCTGAAAAAATTGCTTGACCGCAATAACGGGGTTGTTTCGTACACTAATCAAAAGCCTACCGAAATTGTTGTAAAAACCATGCCTGCGCAATACGGCTTTTGCATGAACACCGGTTTTGAGGATCTTCAGCAGGTAGAAAAACAGTTGCGTGAAATGACAATAAAAGCCAGGGCGCACGATTTATGGGACGCCAACTCAACATTGATGGGCATCATTTATCCGCACAACAATATTTACCGCCCGTTCATTTGCGTTCCAAAGAACAAAACCTTACCAAAAGGAATGCATCGGTGGGAAATAAAAGGCGGAAAATTTGCAACGTTCATTGTTCAGGGTGAGGTACGTGAAGTTTTTGAGCGCATCCACTATTTTTACAACACCTGGCTTCCGGCCAATGGTTACAAAATAGCCGATATTTACGGAATTGAAATTTTTAAGGGCGACACCTCGTTGCTTTGCTATAAAGAAGTGGTACGCGAACTTTGCATACCCATTGAACCGGCTTAAAAAGAGCAAGAATTGCAAAGCCCTCAACCTGTTTGGCAAATTGCATTGCCGATGCAAGGTGTAACTTTGATCAACTTAAAAACACTATTATGAAAACAAAAGCCATCATCATTCTTGCAGCTTCGGGCCTTTTGACCCTGGGCATAATGCATCACGTTTCTTCGGGTGAGAAATGTCCTTTGGCCAAGGCCTTGGGTATAACGCACGGAAAATAAACCGCTGTAGTCGACTTTTAACCGGTTTGAAAAAATTCGGGCCGGTTATTTTTTTTATATGTTTTTTTTGATATCTTTAAGGCAAACCTGTGAATGAAAAAATTTGCACCAGTTTTGCTCGTTTTCTTTTTTAGCAATGCTTTTTCGCAAAGTTCATTGTTGAAATACGGGCAGGCGGTCATGACCTCCGGAAATTATCTACCCGACAATTGGTCATTCATGGTTTACGACATACGCAACAACGGCACGGCTGTTCCCGGCATGAACTGGATGGCATCTATTTATCATCCCTCAGGAGCCGCAACCGATTGGAAATTTTCGCGCACGGGTCCCTTGTTTGGCATTACCATTGACAATTCAGGAAATATTTTTCTTGCTTCCTGTAAGCTGTTGGGAGCACCGTATCCCCCAGGTACTGCAGGACCTGGGGGCGTGTATAAGGTTGATGCATTTTCGTGGGCAGTTACCGATTTCATTACTTCCGATCCCGTTTACGTCTACAATCCAAGCACCAATAAAATTCCAAACCATGCCGATGGATTGGGTGATATTTGTTACGATAAATACAATGACCAGTTGTTTTTGACAAATTTTGAAGATGGAAAAATTTACCGCATTTCAACATCCGGCACTATACTTTCGGTATTTGATCCGTTTTCACCCGATTTAGGCATTGTTGCCGTGGCCGACTATGGCGAGCGGTGCTGGGCCGTGAATGTGTATAAAGACAGCCTGTCAAACG
>DASPJQ010000774.1:0-1026 GCA_035628535.1 Flavobacteriales bacterium
CTTCAGTAAAATTTCGGTGGCCAAAGACTCGTTGGTTTATTCTGATATGAATGCATTGATTGACGAAGTGCTTTCGGATATGGAAATGCAGATTCACGAAAAAAATGCGCACGTGCAAATTGACAAGCTGCCGAGCCTGTATGTTAACCCGGGTTTGATAAAATCCTTGTTTCAGAACCTGATCAGTAACAGCATTAAATACGCCCAAAATGAAAAAGAACCTGAAATAAAAATCACGTCAAAAATTGATACATCCATGAAGGCGGCCATCAATAAGGCACCTGTGAAAAAATATTGCAGGATTTACGTTGAAGACAACGGGGTTGGATTTGACCAACAGTATGCCGACCAGATTTTTACCATGTTCAAGCGTTTGCATGTGGGCAACGGTTATAACGGAACCGGAATAGGATTGGCCATTTGCAAAAAAATTGTGGAAGAACATCACGGATACATTAGTGCGAAAAGCGAAGTGAACAAAGGAACAACATTTACAATCAGTTTACCGGTTTTGACAAGTGAGACACTTAAATAATTTCGAATTCTGAACCCGAAATTATTACGGTTGCGCCACCAGTTTTCCCCAATATTCTTTTATGACTTTAGCCATGTTTACCAGCTCGCTGTAGGACGAAGGTTTTGAAATGAAACTATTGGCACCGTTGGTGTATGAGCTTGATATGTCTTCACGGTTATTACTGGTGCTGAAAATAACAATGGGGATTTTGCAAATAGTCGGGTTCTTTCGAATTTCTTTCAAGGCAATACGTCCATCAATTTTGGGCATGTTTAAATCAAGTAAAATAAGGCTGGGCAAATCATAGGGTTTATCAGCGTATTTGTCCTGTCGTAACAAATAGTTCAACAATTCTTCGCCATTGGAAGCCGCTACAACAGGTTCCTCCACACCAGCATCTTTAAATGCTGAAGCAGTCATCATTTGATCATCTTCGTCATCATCGGCAATAAGAATGATGAATTTTTGTGGTCCTTTTATCATTGGCATCAATATATTGCAGGTTTATG
>DASPJQ010000775.1:0-1615 GCA_035628535.1 Flavobacteriales bacterium
CCGGCTTAAAAACCGTTTTGAACTTATTGGAAGGAATCCCCTTACCGGTGTCGGTTATGTCAATCATAACCTGGTTTTCATTTTTAGTGACCGCAAACGTTAAGCTCCCGCTGCCTTCCATGGCATCAATGGCGTTTTTACTCAGGTTTTCAAACACCCATTCCAGGAGCGGTCCATTTCCGTTCACATATACATTTAAAGGTACCAGGTCGGCATTGATACGAATGTTTTTTGAAACGCGTGGTTTTAAATACGCAATAAATTTATCCAACAAAAACGTAAGATCAACTTTTTCCAACCTGGGGTCAGACCCGATTTTTGAAAAACGGTCGGTGACCGTATTCAACCGCTGAATGTCCTTGTCAATTTCACTGGTGATAGCCGGATCGGTATTGTTTGATTTTAAGATTTCATTCCAGGCCATAAGCGATGACAATGGCGTACCCAACTGGTGCGCGGTTTCTTTGGCCATACCGGCCCATACCTGGTTTTGTTCGGCCGCCTTAAACGTATTAAAAATCAAATACGTAATCAATAAAAAAATACCGACAATAACCGTTTGCACATACGGGAACAGTTTGATTTGCGTGAGCACCGGTGAATCTTCATAAAATATTAGACCATTGTAATTCTCATTTATGTTTACAGGAATGGGTGAATTTTGCGCGCCCATTTCATCAAGACGTGCTTTTAAGTCCTTACCTATTTTCTTCTCATCCATGTTGGTTGCAAGAATCGTGTCCCTGGCTTTGTCGTAAAATATAACCGGAACCAATGCGGCATTGTTGATGAGCTCATTGTTAAAACTCCGGGTAATGGAATCCTTGCGGTGCTGCAATTCATCAAATAATTTTGATTCTTTATAATAAACAAAGCTCACAATACGCGAGCCGTATTTAATGGGTAACGGTCTATGGCGCACAACCCACTTCTTTTTAAGGTTTTCAATGGAGTCAAGGAAAATTTTACGCACCTTATCACGAATCAATTCTTTTTTTTCGTTGGGCATTTGTTTCGAAACAATGGAAGCAATTGAGTCCTCGCTGAAATCAAGGTTTACCGAGGTATTGTAATTGCCCTTTTCATCTGTAAGAATTAACGGCAGCGTTGTTGTACTTGTGACTTCCTGCGCAAAGGTATAATCAGGCAGATCTTTACTGAACTCTTCCATGGCGCGCGCCCATAATTTTACTTTTTTTTCTTCCTCCAGGCGTACCTTGTCAAATAAACGGTTGGTGAGGTAAAGTTGGTTGATCTGGTTTTTTAAAACCGAACTCCATACTTTTATGCGCAACCGTTCATCTTCCTTAATTTTACGAATCAGGTAACTGGTATATATCAACGATGAGGCCGCAATGCCTATGGCAATAAGAAATAGAACTATTTTCCAGGTTTGTTTACGCGAGTACAGGTTCATTGACACCGTTATTGTTCAATCTCAAATTTAACGTCTTTCGGCTCGTTTTCGTCTATTCCCATGCGCTTTTTGAGCTTTTTTACCTTTTTATTGTCCTTTTCACGCTGTGATTCCTCTTTTTTCAGCGGTTCAGCCTCATCCCACTCCATAATAAACTTCACGTCTTCTTCCTTCACGTTTTGCACTTTAACCGCTGTG
>DASPJQ010000776.1:0-4166 GCA_035628535.1 Flavobacteriales bacterium
CGGTAAAAACATGTTTTGCACCATAAGTGTGAATAAAACCAAAGTGTACAAAGGCGAACCGTTACAGGTGGTGTATAAACTGTATTCACGTTACACACAAATCCAGGACCATAACATAAAACTTGGTACCCAAAAAGATGTTTGGTCACAGGAAATAGAAGGTCCCAAACAAGGATGGCCTTCGTACGAGGAAAATGTAGGAGGTGTGCAATACATGGTTTTTCCAATCAAAAAAGAAGTTATTTTTCCGCAAAAATCGGGTAAACTCAAGCTTGAGCCTTTTGACATGATGGCCGTGGTGCGGGTGAGCTTTTTTGAATCATCGCGCTTTAACCTGGTAAGCAACTCACCAACCATTGATGTGATTGAACCCCCGCAACCGGCTCCGGCCAGTTTTACCAATGCCGTTGGTAAATTCAGCATGCAGGCATCCATCAGCAAGGAGGAAGTAAATGTGAATGACGGCATTGATTTGAACCTTAAAATTTCAGGGACCGGAAATATTCGCCTGGTTGAACCTGCGCAATTTGATTTCCCCAGCGATTTTGAAACATATGACCCCGAAGTAAATGACCGTACCACCGTAAATGCGAACGGAATGGCAGGCAGTAAAGAATATAAATTTCTTTTAATTCCGCGTCATAGCGGAAACTTCACCATTGCTCCCATTAAGTTTACCTATTTCGACCTGGAAACGCAAAACTATGTTACGCTTAGCACACCTGAATTTAATATTAAAGTGAATAAGGTCGCAGGCCAGGAAGAAAACGGTGGGGTCGTTTCAAATGCAAAAGAAGAGACCCGTGACCTTGACAAGGAAATACGTTATTTAAAATCATTGTCATCGCTTAATAAAGGCGAAAATTATTTTACAGGTTCAGGATTGTATTTTGCCGGTGTTGCCGTTCCTCCGGTAGTCTTCATGCTGCTGCTGTTTTTGGTTAAACGGAAAGAAAAGAACTATGATCCCGAAGCCGATAAACAAAAGCGTGCTTCAAAGTCGGTTATAAAGCAATTGCAAAAAGCGCACATTATGTTGCAGCAAAATAATTATGAAGGGTTTTATACCGAGCTGCTTTCAGGAATCCAGCGGTTTTATTGTGACAAATTCAAGGTACAGTTGGTGGATTTTAACCGGTCGCGCATTACCGAGGTTTTAGCCCGTCATGGTGTTGCACAAGGTACAATTGCCTTGTTCCTGCAGGTGGTTGAAACATGCGAAATGGCGCGTTACGCTGCCATGAAGGGTAACGAACAACAAACCTATGCCAATGCATCGGCCATTATCAACAACATACAACAGGAGGTAAAGGCATGAAAAAAGTAATCGTAATACTGTTGGTGTTATGTGCGTTTGCAGCACAGGCAAATACACCTGCAAAGCGTTTTGAAACGGCTGAAAAGCATTACAAGGAAAATAAATTCAATGAGGCACTCAATGAGTATTCCAACCTGGAAAAAGAAGGGTACAAAGGTGTTGAACTTTACTACAACATGGCCAATTGTTACTATAAAATGGGGCAATTGGGTTTGGCAATAGCCTACCTTGAAAAAGCAATGAAAATTGACCCGGCCGATGAGGATGTAGTGGCCAACCTTGCTTTTGTTGACAGTAAACTTGAATACAAGGTAAAGAGTGGTGATAAAGGCCTCACCGCATGGTTTAACCGCATGATGTACCTGTTTTCGGCCGATGGTTGGACCAGATACGGTTTGATTTTATGGGTTTTTGCCTTTTTAGGGCTAATTGCCATGCGTATAAGGCTTATAAAGCGCGGTCTCAACATTGTTATTACATCGTGGATTGCAATGGTGTTGGGCGTTATGTGTTTGGTCATAGGTTATGTGCATTATAACCGCGTTTCAGGCTACAATAAAGCCGTTCTGGTACAAGGTTCAGTCAATGTGAAGGAAAGTCCGGCTGATAATGCCAAAACACTGGGCACCTTTCATGAAGGAGCCCGTTTCAAACTTCACCAGGTAAAAGGTGAGTGGTATGAAGTATCGGTTGACGGACGCAACCACGGTTGGGTCAGGAAAACAGAAGCCGAGTTGATCTGATAAACTCCTTAAATGCTACCTTTATGCTTTACCAATGAAGCGTATAAAGGAATTTTTAAAAAGATTTTTTCATAAATGGCGGTTGATTCGTTACGGAATTTATTTTTTTGTATTTCTTACACTTTATGTATGCCGTGTTCCTATTTTACGCGGCCTGGGTCATTGGTTAATTGAGGAGGACAAACTTGAAAAAGCCGATGCCATTGTGCTTTTGGGAGGGAATTCCCTGGAAAGAGGGCGTGAAGTAAAACGCCTTTTCGATAAAAAATATGCAGCGCATATAATTTGCACAGGTAGCCATGTATCACCACAGTTGCAGTCATTGGGGCTTCGCATTACCGAAGCCCAAAATTCAAAAAAATACCTTGTAAAACTAGGCATTCCCGATTCATGCATAGCGGCTTACAATATAGGCACCAGCACCATGGAAGAGGCGGGTGAACTGAAAAAACTGGCTAAGCAAAAAGGCTATAAAAAACTGATCCTTGTTTCTTCCAAATTTCATACGGCCAGGGTACACAAATATGTAAACCGCGTTTTTGAAGGCTCAGGCGTTCGTTTGATTATTCGGGGCGCCATGCCGCTTAAATATAAAATTGATACCTGGTGGCATTCTGAAGACGGGCTTCTTTTTGTCAATAACGAATACGTCAAATCGTTTTATTACTGGTGGAAATATTAAAACTGGCTGCACGTACCATTTATGACCCCTTCAATACGTCCTTTTAATTTTTTACCGATATACGGGTTGTTATATCCTTTTGAAGCCTGTTTTTCAATTGAGGGAATAAATTCTGCCGCTGGATCGTACAGAACGAATTCAGCTTTTGCGTTTACTTCAATTTTCGGGGCATTGAGTCCAAACACCTGTCTTGATTTATAACTGAGCAATTCCACAATTTTTTCCAGGCCTATTGTACTGGCAGCGGTTGTGTTAAGCGCTGCAAAACAGGTCTCTATGCCAATGGCCCCGTATTCGGCAAGGTCGAATTCCATTTTTTTACTTTCAATGTCCTGTGGCGTATGGTCACTGGTAACATTGTCAATAGTACCATTTTTAAGGCCTTCTATCAGGGCATCGCGGTCGGCTTTACTTCGCAAAACCGGTTTTATTTTAAGGTTGGTGTCAAAACCATGCTGGTCTTCATCGGTAAAAAACAGGTGATGTATGCTGCACTGGGCGGTTATTTTTATTCCGTTTGATTTTGCTTTTTTTACCTGCTCAACACCCCCGCGGGTTGACACATTGGCAACATGAATATGCGCATTGTGGTAACCGGCAATGTAAGCATCGCGAATAATGCCCAATTCCTCCCCAATGGCGGGTATGCCTTTCAGCCCCAGCTTTATGTTTTCGGTTCCTTCGTGCATAAGTCCGCCAGCCGTTAGGTCCTTGTCATCAGGGTACGAAAGTATGGCGGCATCAAAATTTTTGGCATAAGCCAGCGCCCTCGATAAAATTCCGGTATTTAATTGTGTTTTTCCATCATAAAAATACCGTGAGCCTGACTGGTTCATGTCATACAGTTCGGCCAGTTCCTTTCCTTCATTTTTGGCAGTTACGCAGCCAACCGGTTCAAGCGATACCAACGCATTTCTTCCCTTGTTTTTAATGTACTCCACCCTGGTTTTTTCGGTAACAGCAGGGTTGGTTATGCCAAGCACGCCCACCGTGGTAAAACCTCCTGCAGCAGCAGCTTTAATACCGCTGTCAAGGTTTTCCTTGTGTTCATCGCCCGGATCGCAAAAATGAACGGTTGGATCAAAAAAACCCGGTGAAACATGCAGGTTGTTGATCGTTACAAGGCGTGCATCTTTTATGTCAATACTGCCGGCAATTTTTGTAATAATGCCGTTTTCTACCAATATATCAATAGTTTTTCCGTTGAATGATGATTGCTTGTCAATCACCTTCGCTTTTTTGATGAGCAATGCTTGCATGATATCAGGTTTTCCAGAGTTTTAAAAGAAGCGATTCGGTTAACAAAAATGCCAGGCACAACCAAATGCAAAAAGTCCAGTATTTGTGCGTGTTGTCAATGGCCGATAATTCAATTTTGCTGTCGTCAACAGGCTTATCGTACACATTATAATCGGTAAAACCG
>DASPJQ010000777.1:0-3110 GCA_035628535.1 Flavobacteriales bacterium
TTGTTTCCTCGCCAATGCCCAGCTGTTCGCAAATCTCCTTATGGCTGTAACCGTCAATGGCAAATAAATTAAAAACCAGTTTTGTTGCTCTTGGTAAAGATTCTATCATGTTCAATAATTCTTCTTCGCTGTGTATATAATCGGTTTCGCTGTATTCAACCAGTTCCATTTTTTCAACGGCCTTATCCTGGTTAATGAATTCATAGTATTTTTTATTGCGTCTGTAATCGTCAATTACCTCGTTCATCACAATGCGTTTGATCCACCCGTAGAAACTGTTTTTGTCTTCATATTTTTCCAGACTGGTAACAATTTTTATATAAGCGTTGTTCACCAGTGTTTGCTGGTCTTCTTCATTGCGCTTATACCTGCGCGCCACACTTATTAACGGACCAAAGCACAGTTGGTACAGTTCAAGCTGCGCCTTGCGCTGGCCTGCTATGGTATTTTGTATGAGTTCCGGTGAAGGATTCATTTTAGGTATAAAAGCAAAGATTGGGGTTTTATTGTTACCAATTTTTGCTTTTTTATACGGGTGTGGGTTAAGCACGGTAGACAAATACTTTAAGGTGATTCAAAATAGGCCGTAGTGGAATAGTGTCAGGCACATCATCAAGCCCTCTGCAATAACCGGAAGTGATTTAATGAATTTCATAATGTGTGTGTTGTTTTGTTACAACTCAATAAACGGCTGGAATGGAGTTGGCGGGGGGTAAAGGAAACTATAATTTTAAAAAGCTGACAGTCAATTATTTATATTGTTATTTGCAATTTGTTGACGGGCAGATTGATTCAGCATTTTCATGTTTGCAACATTTCAATTTTAAAGTGCCATTAAAAAAGGTTTCGCGTTAATATGGGCTCCGGCTTATGGGAAGCTCCCTAACCTCAAACCTTAAACAATTAATGTGTTCAGATAAATTTTCTTCCTTCGCAAATTTTCTTTCTTACATTTATTCTTATGAAACAAGCATCCTACAGTTTACAAATTGCCCTTGATACAAGTGCAGGTGAATTTTTAAGTGAAGCGCTGCGGGCCATGACCGAATTAAAATGGAAACAAATCGAGAGTGATGATCATGAATTGGTAGCGCGTGTAGGGGTTAATTTCTGGAGTTGGGGTGAGGTGGTTACGGTTAGCGTTGTGGGAAATAAAGTGTCCTTTCACAGCCGTTGCTGGGGCACTTACCAGGTAGTGGACTGGGGAAAAAACCGTAAGAATGTATACAAATTGCTTGATCAAATGGGATTAAAAACGTATACTGTAATCAAAAATTAAATGAACATGCAGTACATCATAAATGAGTTGGAACGCAATGCCAGTGTGTTCAGCCAAATGCTGGAAGGTGTACAGAAAGAAGTTTATGCCTGGAAACCGGTACCTGAACGATGGAGCTTGCTTGAAATTGTTTGCCATTTGCAAGACGAAGAACGTGAAGATTTCAGGGCGCGGTTAAAACATGTATTGGAAAATCCTGATTTATCCCTGCCGCCAATTGATCCCCCGGGATGGGTAACAGTTCGTAATTATGCCGGGCAGGATTATGAAACCATGGTAAAAAAATTCATTGATGAAAGGAACGAATCGGTGAAATGGTTACGGTCATTGACAAATCCTCCATTGGAAAATCAACACATGCACTCAAAATTCGGTGCCATGAGCGGGAATTTGTTTTTAAGTAACTGGCTGGCACATGATTATTTGCATATGCGGCAGGTTTTGAAATTAAAGTTTGATTATTTGAAAAACAGTACGGGTGAAAGTTTGAATTATGCAGGGGAATGGTAAAATACTACACAATACGAAAAAAGATGGTTTAAGGATTTTGGTTGACATTTTTGTTTGCCTGTTACCATATATTTTTGCGCGTTTATTTATTGCCTTTGGTTTCCCGGAGCATAGTATTTTAACTTCATTCCTGGTCATAATAATTTTTTTTATTTCCATCACTTCGCCATTTTTTCACATTTTCAGGTTGGTTCAACGTATCTTTGTTTTAAAGAAGCCGTTGGAAATACGTATTTTATTTATTTGTTACAGTTTTATAATTACCGTTTTTACCATTGTTCATCTTTTTTTTCTGTCAATCACCATAGGCGACTACAATAATGCGGTTGAAAAATACTATTCTTACCAGTATTTAATCAAATATAACGATGCCGACTGGCAGAAATTCGTGTCCCGCGAAACTGTTTTGAATGACCAGGTTTCAATTAACGGGGTATCAAAAAAATTATTTAGCGGTGTTGATTATAATGGTGAATATTTTAGCGATGAAAACCAATATTCGAAATTTCCGATAGAACGCATTGAGGAAAATTCAAAAAAACCGATAACGGAAGTCATACGGCCAATTCACGAAAATACTGCACCTGTTTATTGGAAATGCTTGTTGTTTAGTGTTAGCATAATTACAAACACTTCCGATTTCGGGTTGCAGCCTGCCTCCTGGGATGCAATTGCAATTGTCATTGCAGGCAAATTGATTTATATCATATATCTGATTATTGTTGTGGGACTTTTATTTACAGGATTTTGGAAAAAGAAGCCTGAAACATTGCCAACAAGCCGCAGGAGAAGGCCATTAAATAAGGCAAACAAAAATTAAACCCTCATGGAAGGCGGTAAACTGACTTTTGAAAAACTTACAGGTAGTGAAATTGCTGTCATTCAACAAATTTCTCAATGGATTTTTGATGAGTGGGGTTCACCGCACGAGAGGACCATTAAACGGTTGACCGAGCTTGACCCCACTGATATTATTTTTCATTTTGCCATGAAACTGGACGGTGAATTGATTGGCTGTGGTGGTTTGCATATAAATGTTGGTCTGTTTCGCGAACACGAGCGGTTTATGATCCAGGGACCGTGGGTATCTGTACTGTATACCGATAAATTGTACCGCGGTAAAGGGTATGGGAAATTGTTGCTGGATGCTGTTGAACAGGAAGCCAGAAAGCTTGGGTTTACCAGGTTATATTTGTACACGTCCTCGGCCGAAAGCCTTTATTCCCGCAACGGCTGGAAAACAACCGAACGACTTATGTACAGAGGGCAGGAAAACGCTGTCATGGTAAAGGAGATTTAACGTTGCAGACTCATCATTCTG
>DASPJQ010000778.1:0-1141 GCA_035628535.1 Flavobacteriales bacterium
AAGCCGTTAAACGTGTACGCAACATTGCTTTCCCGCCACAAGTTGAGGCAGGGGCCGTGTACAAGGGCAAGGTTAAGAACATTCAACCTTTTGGTGCCTTTGTTGAAATACTGCCTGGTACCGATGGTTTGTTGCACATCAGTGAAATTAACTGGACCCGCCTTGAAAAAGTTGAGGACGCTTTAAAAGTTGGTGATGAGGTTGAATTCAAGGTAATTGGCAAAGACCCTAAAAACAATAAGTGGAAGCTTTCACGCAAGGTGTTATTGCCTAAACCTGAAACCGCACAGAAGAATTGAAAACACTATTTTATAAAGGCCCCGGTCACCAAAACCGGGGCTTTTTTATGAAAACTAGTTACGTTCCTTCCAATAACACCCGCCAAAAATACCCAGTATATTTTCCTTCCGGGTCCAATATGCCGCAATAAAATGAATGATTGCCATTGAATAAAACTAATTCCAAAACGGTTACACCCTAAATACATCCACTCATGAATGCAATAGTTTGAGCATTCCAGGGCATTTCTAATTTCAAAAAGCTGCTACCATAAACGGTAGAATTGATCAACTGTTTAAATCAGGGGATTGTTATTTCGGGCAATTACTTTAGTTTTATCACTTTAAAAATGATTGATGGTATCATTTAATTATTCACGTATAATAAATTGACAAATAGCCACTAAAATAAATTTACTTAAACCTTTATGAAAAAGTTTTTACCCTTATTACTGGTAGTATTTGTATGGCCCTTTTGGGGCGCCACGCAAACAGCCGCTGTTGAACAATGGGCTCAATCCTACAACGGTGCTACCTCGGGCAATGAATCAACCACCTGCAGTTATAAAGACAATTCAGGATATACCTATGTAACCGGGTATAATGAAAGCGGGACCTTTGTCCTAAAATTTGACAACACAGGCGTGGTTACCTTTTCAACCCAGTATGTTGACGCCAACAATGCCTATATAAGCCCAAAGATCATACAAACCGATGCTGCCGGTAACATTTACCTGGCAGGCACCAAGTTTTATGGAGGTGAATATTATGTCTCGGCTGTAAAGTTCAACATGGCGGGGACCGTTCAATGGGAGGCTGAGCACAATACCCACGAAGGCGCCATATTTATTGACGCCATGATA
>DASPJQ010000779.1:0-2871 GCA_035628535.1 Flavobacteriales bacterium
AGGGAAACAACGTTAACATCAATGGAGGCCGTATCAGTACACGCACCGTTTGATACAGTAACGGTGTATTGTGTAGAAACTACGGGTGATATGGTTACCGTGGCGCTGGTTTCACCGGTGTTCCAAAAGTAGGAACTTCCACCGGTTGCAGTAAGTGTTTCCTGGCCGCCAGCGCACAAGGTTGTGCTGCCGGTTATGGTAGCTACCGGAGGTGGAATTACATTCAGCGTATGGTAAAGCGTATCGCTGCATAAACCGGTGGGATCGGTTACAATGACCGAATAGCTGGTGCTGCCTGCAGGACTCACCAAAATTGCAGAAGTATTTGATCCGTTATTCCATGCATAGGTTCCGCCCCCGTTAGCAACAAGCGAGGCGCCCTGCCCGGTGCAAATGGCTGCAGGGCCCGTTATGCCTGCATCTCCAAGTCCCTGTTGAATAACCACTGTATCGGTTTTGGTGCATACGCTCCTGAACTCAAAATCATCCATGCCAAAATCATTGCCATAACCTGCCAGGTCAAGGTTAATGATGCGAACGGTTAAATTCGTGTTCAGACCTGAGTTCCATGAGGGAACAATATAATGGCTCCAGTTCCAGAACCCCGGGTAGGGTATTCCCGGGTAGGTAGCAACGATTACATCGCCTGTTATGTTTCCAATAAAGTGGATTTCATAAATAGGTTGGTTTACGTCTGCATCCGATCCCCAGAAACTGAAATCGTAATTGGTATTTGCCGTTATTGGAATGGTTGTTTCATAGAGTGTAACAAGCGAGGTACTGCCATCAACCTGGAACATAAAATTATCAGTGGTTGGGGTATGGTCGGTAAGGGTGGTATAAATAAAATAACCCGAACCAACAAAAGCATTCCCAGGCGAATAAAACGATGAATAAGTGTGGCCCGTAGTAAAACCGGTATACCCCAATGAAAAATCAGGGTTCGGGATAAGGTTTGGACCGTAGCCTGTGGCGGTCAATATATAACTTGCCGGACCGGTAACAGTGGCAACAGGGTTGGGTATGGAAGGGTTGCTTAAACCGGCTGCCGGACTCCATGCATAGTTCGTAAACCCGCTGCTGGCATTCAGTTGTACACTTGCAGTGCCACAAACACTTGTGTCGCCATATGCTGTAAGGGTGGGGCATTGCGTAAACGCCATGAACGGTGAAAGTAAAAATAAGGCAATGGCCAAACGCATATGCCAAATGACGTGTAAAAAGGCCAATGGTTGTGGTTTGACCGGCCTAATTTTGCAGGAATGGATTCCTGGTTTGTAAAAGTGGGCATTTGTTTAGCAGGAAACTAGAGTTCGTTGGTTTTCTTTGTGAAAAATTTACCCGCAATAAAGGTTAAAACAACACCGGTAACCATAAAAATAACTACTGCCAGCACCATGGCACATACAATAAACCATGCATCGCTTTCGGCAAACAAGGGAGCAAAGTACACGGTTTTGGCAATTACATTATTGGGTAAATACAGGGCAGGCACTACCGATACAAAAATGTGCAGGAACATGATCATGTCCAGTAATGTTTTGGGCATATTTAAGGTTGAATAACGTATGAAAAAACCGCGGCTGGCTTTGTAAATAAAGTATGTGATTAATCCCAAAACTACAAACGTTACCAGCGCAACATTGCGCGTTTCGTGTTGGGCAAACAAACTAAGCATAATCGGCTCCATACATGCCTTTGTTGAATGTGAATAAATGCGGCTAACACGTGAACTGTTTAATTAAATGCGTAAGTAATGGTATTGGGTAATTAAACGACACAAGCCTCAAAAGGGTTTGGAAAAAAAACAAATAATTGTATAGTTGGCTGATAGTTAATTGTATGCAGGCATACTTTTTTTTGAAAATAAGGCGTGATTTCGGTGCGTCTAAGGAATTTAAAAATTTGGAAATTCAGGAATTTAATATTGAGTTATAAATTTAAATTTCCAAATTTTGAATCCTTGGCTTTTGAATAAAAATGCCACTGGCTGAATGCCATTTTGTGGTAATAAAAACCGCTGCTTTCAAACCGCAAACCAGCCCAGGGCTGGCCCGCCTCTGGCGGAACTTCAAACGTTTTACATCCCCAACTTAAACAAATTAAACTTCTGTCCTTCTGGTGTATTCAGCACTGTATTGCTTTCGCCCATGTCTTTATGAATATCCAATCCGCCTTTGGCTTTCAATGCGGCAATTTTTTCTTTCATGTCGCTTGCAAAATAAGTAATGGTCGGGTCGGTAAAGTTGGTGGTTTGATGTGCGCCAATTACAGCCAGCCCATCGCTTAAAATGGCCCACCGGTACGGACTCTCATTCACGTATAATTTTGCAAACCCGAGTTTTTCAAAAAAAGCAATAGCGGTATCAAGGTTTTGTACCGGGTGTGCAAACTCACCAAACATGCCAATGGTGGCGTTGGGGTATTTGGCCGGATTAAAATAATCCTGGTGGGGCATTTTGAGCATGGTGGGACCTGAGGGCTGATTAAAACCATCAACATGTGTCACCAAAGCTATTTTTAGCCCGTCAGGTGAAACAGCCACATTGCGCATTATACCGCCCATGTTTTTCTTTTCAGCAAAGGTTATTCCTGTATTTTCAACCTCCGTTACAACGCTGTCCATATCTTTTACATAATAGGTAAGTGAAATGGCAGGTGTAGTATCTTTGCGTAACATAATTAACAAGGCTCCGTCACTTATTTGTATCCACGGGAAAGGAAAATCGTACCGGCCCACCTCGTTAAATCCAAGCTTGGTGTAAAAGGCAAATGATTTGTCAAGGTCAGGTGTGGTAATGGTTATGGTGGTAACGTGGCCTAATTTGGGTTGTGGCAGGTTTAGCATAGGTGTAGTTTGTTTATATCAAA
>DASPJQ010000780.1:0-5278 GCA_035628535.1 Flavobacteriales bacterium
CCTTGATTTTTTATATTCACCTGATTGTCATTGGCATTTACATTGTATTTTATTTTACAATTGAATTTGCAAACGGCAGCATGCCGCATAATTATGGCCAAAGTCTTTTTGTTGCCCTCGTGATTTGCATACCCGCTATAATTTGTTTAATCATGGTTGTTTTAAAGCATAACATTTATAAAGAACTATGCAATATAAGAGCTATGAGAAGTAATTTTAATAATGTCATTGCTTAAAAAATTATCCAAATGAGCAACACTATCCGCCTTGGCCAAAAAATCATTTATAAAAAACCGGTCAATGAAAAAATTGTGATACAGGTTGATAAGCCCGCTTTACGCAGGTTGAGCTATTTATTTTTGGCGGCCTTTGCCATCATCGCTTTCCGTGCTGCGGCATACAGCGCGTGGGACATGAGCAATCTTACCTTATTGCTGGCAGTGCTCATTCCCTACCTCATGTACTGGGTATATTATTATTATACCCGCACCAACAGCACCTGGTATGTTGATTTAAAGGAAAAACGTTTTTTCCTGGGCACAATTGCTGTTCCATTTTTCATGATTGAACGCCTACGCATTGAAAAAAAAGAGAAATGGCAATTGTACCTTGAAACAAAAGACAAAAAACGCCTCATGTTGTTTAACGTAGACACAGAGCAGCTTATACGCGAGGCCGCACAGTTTTTGGCCCAAAAAACAGGAGCCCCGCTTAAAAATTGATGAATAATTGCTTTAGTCCTGCTTGGAATGGTCAAAATTTTTTATCTTGCTGCAACCTAATTAACAAACACTGTACCTATGAAAACAAAAAACACCTTTTACGGGGTGCTGCTGTGCTGCACCATCCTGTTTGCCTCTTGCGGAGGTTATGATGCCGAAAAAGCTTCAAACGAATATTGCGAGTGTTTTGATAAGACCTATCCCAACATGATTGAAAAGGAAAAGGCCATGTACGAAAACAACAACGATGAAACAAAAAAAGCGGCTGAAACAGCCAAAGCCGAATTTGAAGAATGCAAGAAAAAGCATAGAGAAATTTCTACCGAACTGAAAGGAAACGGGCAGGAACTTTTAAAGTATGTGAAAAAAATGAATGAGTGCGAAAGAGAAACCCGTAAAAAACTGATCGCGGAGTAATGGTTTTACAACTAAGGACAAAAACAGGGCTTAAGTTCATTTGTCATTTTCTATCCAACTTATATGCCGGAAAAATATTAAACTAAAATTGGCTCTATGAAGCAAAATTTCACTTTAATCACCCTTGGCGCCACCAACTTTAAGCGTGCCGTCAAATTCTATGAAAAAGGCCTTGGCTGGAAAAAATCAAAGGCCAGTATGGGAGATATTGCATTTTTCCAACTCAGCGGGATCATTCTTTCCATTTATCCAAAAAAAATGTTGGCAAAGGATGCTACTGTAAGTCCGAAGGGTTCGGGGTTTTCGGGTATAAGTTTATCGTACAATACCATCAGTGAAAAAGAAGTGGACGCAATTTTAAAAAAGGTAGTGAAGCATGGAGCCAAACTTATAAAACCGGCACAAAAAGTTTTCTGGGGTGGCTATAACGGGTACTTTAAGGACACCGAAGGGCATTTGATTGAAGTGGCGTTTAATCCGTTTTGGAAGATGGATCGCAAGGGGATTGTTAAATTGAAGAAGTAGTTTACAGTTTGGGAGTTTACAGTTAGTTAGTTGAGTCCGGAGTTAATTAATTGCTTAGTTATTTATGAAAATCATAAAGACCCGTTTAATTTACACCCATATAAAAACGCCTATCCAGGAACTGGAATTTGACTCGGTAACCATTGCCCTGCCTACCTTCAACAGCGATTTTTTATTGTATGCCGAAGGACTTGAAATGTTAAACCAGCAACGTGAAAAAGTGGTTTTTAAAGGCCATATCCGTTTTGTGGTAAAAAATCTCGCCTTTGAATACAACCAAGAGGGTGTACAGGTTATACGTGTTGAATGCCAGCCACACCGTGATTCAGAAAGTTTGTGGTTTGCTTACAGGGACAAAATAAATTTTACATGATTTGATATGAGATCCATTACTATTTTGCTTGGCTTATCATTACTGGTTATTTCGTGCAATGCTGCAAAGGAAAATAACCCTGATGAAGTATGCCAATGTTATGACGGTGCGTATGAATACATGGCAAAAATGAGTTCAGCGGCCGAATCTTCTCCTACCGAAGAAGCCTTTCAAAATGTTGAAAAAGCCAGGGACAGTCTTAATGCCTGTTCGCTACTAAAGCAAAAAATTCTCAATGAGGCAGAAGGTTTTGAAAAAAAGACAGAATACCGGTCAAAAATAAAACGCTGCCAGCTTGATGCCATAAAAAAGTACGGTGGAGAAATGGTTCCCTGACACTTCATTCATTTAACCGCCTGACGAAAACTTTTTATATACGCAACCGGGCTGAAACACATTAAAACCTATCCATTTTACACGGTTTCGACCTTATATTCAACTGTTTCTCATAGGGTCCCGCATAGCATGACCCACTATTCACATCTCGTATCTATTTCCTATCTTTGTACCTGTAAAAACACGCATTATGCCCAAGATTTCACAACGCGGAGAAATTGTTCCAGCATCGCCTATACGTAAATTGGTTCCTTTTGCCGAAGAAGCCAAAAAAAAAGGACGCATTGTTTATCATTTAAACATTGGCCAGCCTGATATTGAAACACCCCAGGTTGCGTTGGATGCAATTAAAAATAACAAGCTAAAGGTGATTGAATACAGCCATAGCGCTGGCAATGAAAGTTACCGCAAAGGCCTGGCTGAATATTATGCCAAATTCAACATTTCGCTTACGCACAATGATATTATTATTACAACAGGCGGATCAGAAGCGCTTATACTTGGCTTCCTTACCTGTTTGAATCCTGGTGATGAAATCATTATTCCCGAGCCGTTTTACGCCAATTACAACAGTTTTGCCGTTACGGCAGGCGTAAGCGTTGTTCCTGTTACGGCCAAAATTGAAAACGGGTTTGCTTTACCACCCATCAGTGATTTTGAAAAATTAATCACTCCAAAAACCAAAGCCATTTTGATTTGCAACCCCGGCAACCCAACCGGCTATTTATATACCAAAACCGAACTGGAGCAATTGCGCGATGTGGTAAAACAAAACAACCTGTTTTTGTTTGCCGATGAAGTGTACCGCGAGTTTTGTTATGACGGTGCAACACCTTATTCAGCCATGAACCTGGCCGGCATTGAAGAAAATGTTGTGCTGGTTGATTCGGTTTCAAAACGCTACAGCATGTGCGGCTCCCGTATTGGCGCCCTCATTTCAAAAAACAAGGAAGTGATGGCCACCGCCCTGAAATTTGCCCAGGCGCGGTTGAGTCCGCCAACCTTCGGTCAGATTGCCGGTGAGGCCGCCCTTGCCACACCGCAAAGTTATTTTGACAACGTAAGTGCCGAGTACGTTAAACGCAGGAACATTCTGGTTGACGGTTTGAATAAAATTGAAGGCGTGTTATGTCCCAAACCGGGTGGCGCCTTTTACGCCATTGCGCGTTTGCCCATTGACAATGCCGATAAATTTTGCCAGTGGATGCTGGAAAGTTTCGAATACAAGAATCAAACCGTAATGATGGCCCCTGCAACAGGATTCTATTCCACCAAAGGTCTTGGCCAAAACGAGGTGCGTTTGGCCTACGTATTGAACCAGGAAGCCCTTGCCAATGCGGTTGTCTGCCTTGATGAAGCATTGAAAATTTATCCGGGAAGGACCATGCCGGCCAAAAAAGCTGAAGCGGTTAACTGATAACCCGGTTGGCTAATAAGCTAATTAATTATGGGCTGGAAAAAAATCGAATCGGAGGACGATTTATCTGCACTGGATAAACGCTCTTACGAAGTACCACAACTGATTTTTAAACACAGTACACGTTGCGGCATCAGCAACATGGCTTTGGACCGTATGCAACGGGCCCAACAACCTTCAAACCTCGAAATCCACTACCTGGACCTCTTAAAATTCCGTCCCATTTCCAATAAAATTGCAACCGACTATTGTGTGCACCATGAATCGCCACAGGTCTTGCTGATACAAAACGGGCACTGCGTTTATCATGCCAGCCACAGCGAAATAAATATGGAAACGGTGTTGGGAAAACTATAACGCTTGCGGTAACGCAACCCTCTATTTTTTCTCGTTTAGTTTATTAAGTTCTTTTTGGATGCTGGCGTCCCTTGGCATTAACGCCTGCTGGATCCGGCTGGCATACCGTATGCTGTCAATTATCTCGTTTTGTTTTATTTCAATCTCTTCTTTTTGCTGCTGGATTTCCGCAGTTTTTTCATTTACGAGTTGGTCCAGTTTTGAAATCAGTTTGTCCCTGGCCTGCAACGAGTCAACCATGGCCTCTTTTATTTTTGACGAAACATACCCGGCAATTACACCGGCAAGTATAAGAAAACCTGCACGGCCAAACTGGTTGGCCACATCAATGTATGCGGGGTTTTGTTTACAATAATGAGGCTGATGATTAAATACTCTGCACCGGCAAGCACCCCGCTTAAAATGCACAACCGTTTATCCAACATGAGCGATGAAAGTATAATCATAATAAAATACATGATAGCCGGTGGCGATGAAAGCAATTGTATGCTTAACGGCATACCGCATGAAACAATCACTCCTCCTGCAAAGGAAAGGACGATGGAGGGAAAACTTATTTCAAGCAGCGTTACAAAATAAGGCACGTAATTTTTAATGGGTGTACCACGTTCAAGACTGCGTTTTAAAAAACGATGGGTGTACCACTCTACGCATAAAGCAGCCAAAATAAGGCTGAAAGCGGCATAGGGTGCAAAAACCGGCACACGTTTAAAAAAATCGGGTATGGTAAAAAGGGTGTAAATCAAAAAACCAACCTGGATAAGTAAAATAAAGATAAAAACAAAAGCCATGATTTTTGACTTTGCGGCAAGGTTACGCAAAACAGCCGATCGCAGTTCCTGGTCAAAATTCATAATGGGATCGACTTGTCATAACCATTAATTTCTCAGAATTTTCCCTCCGTTCAAAATACTCTGTATGCGTTCAAGTGTTTTCTTCTCACCGCACAACGAAAGGAATGCTTCACGCTCAAGATCCAATAAATATTTTTCACTTACCAGGCTTGGTTGCGATAAGTCTCCACCGCAAAGCACATAAGCCATTTTTTGCGAAATTTTTACATCGTGTTCACTTATGTAATGTCCGCTCAACATTGAATTAGCGCCTAAATAGGCAAGCCCTAAACCTTGT
>DASPJQ010000781.1:0-1630 GCA_035628535.1 Flavobacteriales bacterium
GAACCCAGCCATTTTAAATCGCCTGTTGGGTCTCCTTTAAAAAGGTTTCCCTTTTTTTCACCGAACCACCGTTCCAAAAAATCTTTATCAACCTCTTCAACCCCGGTATACAAACCCCATAAAGTATCATTGATATATACCTCAACGTAAGCACAACGCGGTGCCGGTAAATTATGCTCAATCAAGAAATCAAGCATAAGTTTTTCGCGCAAAAAACTGGGATCTTTGAAACCGTTGTTGAGGTTAAGCTTTTTTAACCCGTCATGGTCCTGGCCGCTTATAAACTCATTGAAATCAATTTTAAATGATTTTTTATTGCCTGGAAAAGTATACGATGAATTTCCCTTCCATTTTATCCCACAGTTGGTATAAACAATGCCATCTACTTCCACAGTTCCTTTTATATAGGCATCGTTGGTATAACTCCAATTCAGGCTATCGGTAAAATTGCTGTACGGGAATGTAAATTTAAGGGTATGCACGCTGGGCATGCTAAAAAATGCATTGCCTCCGGTTTGAGCAAAAACACTAACATTAATAATGAGCAGCCTAAGAACGATTAATACTTTTTTTTGCATACTTTCGTGTTTTAGATTACTTAGACCCAGCAAGTAATGAAAAGGTTTAAACTAAGGTAATGGTAATTTAACGTATACTACATATTCATGGTTAAAAGTTTTATTTTGTCATTTGAAGAGTTTGCAGAAGCTGATGAACTTGCACCTGGCGAACGGGCATTGTTTGCCAGAGCCGCAGAAGCTGCCAAAAACGCTTATGCCCCTTATTCCAAATTCCTGGTAGGGTGTGCGTTGGAACTCGAAAACGGGCAAATTATTACTGGCAATAACCAGGAAAACGCAGCCTATCCCCTGGGACTTTGTGCCGAACGCGTTGCATTTTTCAATGCCGGGGCGAATTTTAAACATGTTCGCATCAAAATGGCAGCAATTTATGCTGAAAGTGAATTATTTACAGTTGATTACGCCATAAGTCCCTGTGGGGCGTGCCGGCAGGCAATGTGTGAATACGAACAAAACCAGCAATTGCCCATTGCCCTGGTAATGGGCGGACAGGCTGGACCACTTATTCGCATCAAAGCTGTTTCTGACCTTTTACCCTTGTTATTCAGCAAAGAATCGCTTAACCTATGACCGTAAAAGGGGTCAAATAATAATTATATTTGTTACTACAAAAAATATCGCGCATGAGTACAACGGCCGAAAAAAAAACAAGCACTTTGAAGAAGGGAAAAGAATCGCATAGAAAATCAGAAGCCAATACCAGCAAATACGCAAAGTTTACCAAAGAAACCTACATGAAATGGTACGAAGACATGGTAATTATGCGAAAGCTGGAAGAAATGGCCGGCCAATTGTACCTGCAGCAAAAATTTGGTGGTTTTTGTCACCTGTATATAGGCCAGGAAGCTATAGTTGCCGGAACATGTTCGGCACTTTTGCCTGATGATAAACAAATAACCGCTTACCGCGATCACGCGCATCCCATTGGACTTGGCATGGATCCCAAATACGTTATGGCCGAGCTGTATGGAAAAACAACAGGCTGTTCAAAGGGCAAAGGTGGCTCTATGCACATGTTCTGGAAAGAAAAAAATTTAATGGGCGGGCAC
>DASPJQ010000782.1:0-1759 GCA_035628535.1 Flavobacteriales bacterium
AAAAACAACAAACACACAAATTATACGCTCATTCAATTTCAGCTGATATGAGCCATGGTGACACAATCCAGGGCGATTTTAACGGTGACGGAAAACCGGAATACCTATGGGTTGATTCGGGCCGCTATAGGGAAACCATGAAGTGCAAAGATAAACAATGCAAAATAAAGGCCTGTTGCAGCAATAAAAACATTCCAGCTTTGGTGACCAACCGCGATTATGATACCGGTATTTATGGAATGAGGGCGATTTAAACAACGATGATGCCGATGACGTTAGTTTTGTCATTCGGGCCGAAGGGGCCTGGTGTGTTTGCTATGTTTATGCGTTTCACAGACATAAATGGGTTGAATTGGTGAAACCGTTCAACCTATGAGACGGGCTTGGGGCTGAAACCATTAAAATTGATGTAAACAAACCGGGCAATGTAATTATAAAAGAATGGCACGGGGGTGACAGCATTTGGGTTGAAACCGGAGAGCGTGCCAGTGAAACATTATGCAAAATAGTTATTGGTGGAACACGGTTTTGGTTAGCAATCGGAATTGTGATATTCCTGATTATACGAATACACTAATATACTGGTAAACTACCTACTTATTGTAATGTAAAACGATTGCCTTAACCGAATCAGCAACAACATAGGTTGTACCTACAAAACCGGTTGAGGGGTCATAACCTTTTACAATCACCCCCTCACCTGCCCACAAAATTCCCGAATAATGATCAAGGTTCAACACCTGGGCTTTGTTGCCAACCGTAAGGTTAATTAAATTGGCCGGAGCATGCGTGTATTTCAATAAACCTGTTTCGTGCGCAATGATATAATTCTCGGCATCAACCTGCACAGCATCGTAAACCTTGCCCGCAGGTAAATCAAACTGCTCCCAGAACCCGTTTGTGTTTTTATCATACACTCTCAGCTCGCCCTGGCTACTGTTGTTGCCAATAACTACCAATTCATCACCGCTCAAAATAAAAATATCTTTTACCGAATTAAACGGAACAACTGTTGTTTGGTCAAGGCCAAAACCTGTATTGAAATAATAACTCAAAAGCGCATTGCCTCCGCTCAGTTTCGGATTTTCAGCAACAATAATGTATTGTGTTGTATACGTTAATGCAGCTGCATAATGGTCGGGTTGCATTACCAGGTTTGCACCAAAATTACCGGCAGCGCTTACTGTTCGCAATGTACCGCCTGCACCGGTTGCAAACGACTGCCACAAGGTCTGGGCCCAGGTATCATATCCGGTATAATAAAATAACGGAACGGTTGAGGCAGGTATGTCAGCCGGCACAGTCCATTTAGGTTGATTGAGCATCAGGTCCCATGCCTCAAGCACACCGCTTGTTTTTCCGGCAAAGTATAATTGCTGATGCCAATTGCTGATTGACGCACCCGAAAAATCGCTGGTACGGTTTATAAAATTAAAAAAACTGCTCCCCGCAAGTGAGTCCACTGCAAACCCCGTACCTTCATCGCGCACAACAATCATTTTTTTGAGCACACGCGGTATTTCCACAACATAAATGTCTTTATAGGCTTTCTTTTTATTGGTACCGTCATACGCTTCAACAATTACCTGGTAGTTGTTTGAACTGGTGTGAATATCGCCAACCTTGATCCATGAGTCAATGGTATATGTTGCACCGGATGGTGCAAGGGTAACCGGATCGGCAATTTGGGTATTACCGTCCATTGAAAGCACTTTAATGGTAATGGTTTCAAGTTTGCGGTCATCACGAGCGGTGCCCT
>DASPJQ010000783.1:0-1235 GCA_035628535.1 Flavobacteriales bacterium
ACCAAAAAGTCAAAACCCGTTCCTAAAAAACGAGGAGGAAAAGGACCCAAGCGCAGACGATAGCGGGCAAACGTTGTTGTTCGATTAGAGGTGAATAGCAGTTGTTGGTTGTTGAAAGGTGAGGGAGATAATCCAACAGCCCGCTCCATTCGGGTCTTTTGCAGTTTTTCCTGCCTGAGTGCACAGCCTGATGTTTTTTGTGTGATATTTTCCTGCCGGGTGGAATATTTCAATCAGCCGTTCTTGTATAAAACCTGTACCTGAATTCAGTAACCGTAACCCGCTTGTCAGCCCGTTCGGTTGAAACTGTTTTAACAAGATTACCTTTACCGTCATATTCCCTTTCTTCACAATAGTCGGGCAGGGAATTGAACAATTTGCCCGGGAATGTAAACCATTCTGCTTTTTTCAGTAAAAGCCCGTTAGCCGACCAGGTATACACCTGTTTTGATTCCATAAGCAATTCAACAGAACGGATTTCTGTTACATTTCCATTTGCATCGTATGAGGCATAACAATAAGAGGTGTCAGGTTGATCGGTGCGAAACCATTTTTGTTTTACCAATTGGCCACTGGTAGTATATTCAAAAAGGCTTATCCATTCAATGCCTTCATATTCTGAATTCGTTTCAACGGTTTTAATGCGTTTACCATAAGCATTGTATTCATACCTGTACGTTTTGGCAAACAAGTACACGTCCTGGATTTCTTTCACCGGCATGCCTTTGTCATCATAAAACCATTGGGTGGTTTGCACAGGTTCATTGTTTGCCGGGTAGGTTGATTCATTGGTCTTACGTCCGAAACGGTCATAGGAATATTCAATCTTTATAATTGCGGTTCCGGCAGCGTTTTCCATTGTTTTTTCTATGGGCTGGTTGTTGCCATTGTATGCATAAGCTGTTGCCAGCAGGCGCTGGTCTTTGAAATAAACAACCGAACGCACCATGTTGCCTGTGCTGTCAAATTCGCGTACCGTACGGTTGTATTTTTTGTAGGTTGCCGAGTCGCGGTCAATAGAACCTATGCGGGTAATTTCTTCAACTGACCTAACGTTATTTTCTTTGCGTTTGAACGCCTCAAGATTATTGTGAACAGATCCCAGTTGCCTTTCCATAGCGTATTGCTGGGCGCAAACAAACGTAGCACCACCCGGAAACACCATTATCAAAAAGAAAAATACGGCTTTCAATGCAACCGTAAGTTACGCCTGTTTAAAATAAAAAGAAAGTGAA
>DASPJQ010000784.1:0-2387 GCA_035628535.1 Flavobacteriales bacterium
GGAAGGAATAAAAAGTAAATGAACCAAGCGGAAGCGTTAACAAGCCTTGCGGTAAGGCAGCAGATCAGAAGTTTTTGAAGGCCTTACAGGGCGAACCTTGCAAAAGCAGGCCGAAGGCCAAAGCTGCACCAGCGATTTTATAAAAAGTGCCGATGCAGCCGCAGCGGATGCGTTGAAAACGCCCGACCCGAACGGGGCGGACTCCACCTTGCGGGGCGAAGCCCCGAACCAAGCGAAGCACCCCGGCGACCTCCCCGGCGCCTGCCGGTACAGGTGCGCTCGCTTCGCTCGCGCGAGGGAATCAGGCTTTAATCTGCATGTAATACGTTAGAACATCGTAAGCGAGAGCCCGACAAATCATATAAACCCTGTTGCGTCAACAACAGGGTTTTTTGTTGACCAAAAAGCGCTGGAAAGCTCGATTTCTGCACTTTTTGGTCAACAAAAAACGGATACGCCAAGCGGATCCGGGGTTTATGTGAGTTGAATCCCTATACACACCAGATCAGCGGAGTAAATCTGAATGATTCCAGGCTTTTTGGTCAAGCAAAAAAACAATGCGCGGAAAAGGTTTATCAAAATTTATTTTTTGGTCCCGAAAAAAATAGCTATATTTGATCTCTTTCCTAGAAAACTGTACTGTACAATCAGTTGGTAAAGTCACCGTTCAACGGATTTTTCCTTGCATTTTTCTTCTTAAGAAAACCATAAGTCATCAATAACGATGGCCGGATACATATTTATATACATTAAAATGAAATTTTCAGAATTGAACCTCATTACACCTATTCTTTCAGCGTTAGAACGCAAAGGATATCAAGAACCCACACCTATTCAGCAAAAATCCATACCGCATGTTCTTGCAGGCCGCGATGTTTTTGGCTGCGCACAAACAGGAACCGGTAAAACAGCTGCCTTTGCTATACCCCTTCTTCAGTTAATAGCCGGTAAAAAAAATACCAGCGAAAAAAAACTGAAAACGCTCATACTGGCGCCAACACGTGAACTTGCCATGCAAATAAGCGAAAACATTGAAACATATTCAGCAAATCTTGATATACGCCACGCAACAGTATTTGGTGGGATTTCACAGGTAAGTCAGGTGAATGCCCTTAAAAGAGGCGTTGATGTGCTCATTGCCACCCCGGGTCGTATGCTGGACCTGATGCAACAAGGTTATATCAATTTGCATCACATTGAATACTTTGTATTGGATGAAGCGGATAAAATGCTTGACATGGGTTTTATTAATGATATTCGTAAAATTCTTGCAAAAATGCCATTACGCAGGCAAACCCTGTTTTTTTCGGCTACTGCTTCAAAAGAAATCATGTCGCTTGCAGGTACCCTGCTTAACAATCCTGTACACGTTTCAGTTACACCTGTTTCATCTACAACTGCACTTGTAAAACAACACCTGTATTTTGTAAAAAAAGAAAATAAACGGTTACTGCTAAAGCATGTGTTAACCAATAAAGACATGGAGCATGTATTGGTGTTTACGCGCACCAAAAGGGGTGCCGATAAAGTTGCCAAAGAATTAAATAAACACGGCATAAAGGCTGAAGCCATTCATGGCAATAAATCGCAGAATGCCCGAACCAGAACCCTTGCTGGTTTCAAGAATAAATCAATAAGGGTACTTGTGGCTACCGACATTGCTTCAAGGGGGATTGATATTGATAAGCTTTCACATGTCATTAACTATGAGCTTCCCGAACAATGCGAAACATATGTTCACCGCATTGGCCGCACAGGTCGTGCAGGAAACCCGGGAACCGCTATTTCATTTTGTTCCCATGATGAAAAGGCATTCCTGAATGATATTTCAAAACTTATAAAGAAAGACCTTGAAGTGATAAAAAGCCATCCCTTTACAGAAAATTAAAAATTCGGGTTACGTTTTTATAATGCTTTAAATAAAAAGAGGCTGTCTCAAAAGGCAGTCTCTTTTTTGTGATTTATTTTCCCAATTTTTTAAGCATGCGAATATGTGATCCTATTGCGCTAATAAACGTTCGGTTTTCGTTGTAATGCAAGCCAAATTCCTTTGCTGTTTTTTCAACAATGGGAGAAATGGCGGCATAATGGATGTGGCATATATTTGGGAAAAGGTGGTGTTCAATCTGGTGGTTTAATCCGCCAATGCACCAGCCAAACCAACGGCTTTTACGACCGAAATTTGCCGTTGTTTCCAGTTCATGAATGGCCCATTCGTTTTCAATAATACCTCGTTCGTTTGGAATAGGTTGTAGAGCTTCTTCAACCATATGCGCCATTTGAAATACAGTACTCATGAGTAAACCCGCTGTTGCATGCATAACCAGGAACCCGAGCAAAACAAGCCACCAGCTGAATCCTGAGAAAAGCAGGGGGAGCACAAACAT
>DASPJQ010000785.1:0-1417 GCA_035628535.1 Flavobacteriales bacterium
GAAATCTTTTTATGCTTTATTTATTGCCATGTGTTTTGTTGCCTGCGGTGCCGGCAACGAAAAAAAAGAAAGCGAACCTGCAACTGCTTATGATACTGGCGGAGGCTATACCGAAGAAACGGCAAACAATGAAATAGCACCCCCAGCTAAGCCCGAAGAGGATGCCGCCAAACAAATCAACCCTTCACTGCCCGATGTTGTTGTACCCAAACTCATACGAACGGCCGACCTTCGCTTCCAGGTAAATGACCTCGAAAAATCGAGTGATGCAATTGAACGATTGGCAAAAGAAAATGGCGCCTACATCTCAACAGCTAACCTCAGCTCAACCAATGCCGAATCAAACAACACCGTAACCATTCGCGTGCCCAATGCGCAATTTGACGCCCTGTTAAAATCAATTTGCAGGGAATCGGTTTTTATGGAGCGCAAAAACGTAAGTACGCAGGACGTTACCGAAGAATACATAGACATTGAGGCGCGGCTGAAGACCAAAAAGGAAGTGGAAGCCCGCTATATCGAAATATTGAAAACAAAAGCAAAAACAGTTGAAGATGTTTTAAAGGCCGAAGAACAAATTCGCGTGATTCGCGAAGAAATTGAAGCGCGCGAAGGCCGCCTTAATTACCTTAAGAATCAAGTAAGCTATAGCACCATTGTTGTACAGGTTTACCAGCAAATTGAATACCGTGAAAACCCTGCCGAGGTAACCGATTCGTTTGGGAACAAAGCCAAATCAGGTTTTGGCCAGGGGTGGGACGTAGTTAAAAATATTATAGTAGGCATCATTACGTTATGGCCGTTGTGGATTTTAGTGGCTGGGCTATACATGGTAATCCGAAAACAACTGACAAAAGGGAAAAAAACTCTTCCAAAGGATAACCATCCGCAGGGCAGCAATGCATAAAGGGATCCATGCCGGTTTGACAAAAAAGTCAACCGGCATTTTCTTTTAAAAAATGAGCAAGTTTTTTTACTGCAATGGCCCTGTGCGAAATCGCATTTTTTTCCTCAGGCTCCATTTGTGCAAATGTCTTTACATGACCTTCAGGAATAAAAACCGGGTCGTAACCAAACCCCTTATCACCCCGCTTTTCGTTACTTATTTCACCGTCAATTTTTCCTTCAAAAAAAAATTCTTTACCGTCAATAATTAAAGCAATAACTGTTTTAAAACAAGCCTTACGGTTTATTTTTCCTTCCAGGTTTTTTAAAAGCAGGTCTATGTTGTCATTGGCGTTACGCTGTTCACCCGCATACCGCGCACTATAAACGCCTGGCGCTCCTCCAAGGCTATAAACTTCCAGGCCGCTGTCATCGGCAAAACAATTTACACCGAATTTTTGATGAGTAAACCGCGCTTTTTGAAGTGCGTTGGCCTTAAGTGTTGTTCCGGATTCTTCCAGATCTTCCAATT
>DASPJQ010000786.1:0-2951 GCA_035628535.1 Flavobacteriales bacterium
ACCGGTTCCCTGAAAATAACGTGCATGGCCGTTGCAAATATTCACAAGGCTTGATACCTGGAATCCATCAACACCTTTTGCGTAACTAACCAAAAGGTTTACGGAGGCTTTCTTAAAGCTTTGGGTGGGACTGGCTTTTACAACATCAAACCCGGGCGATATGGAAACAGGGACCTGCGTTTTACCTGTATCGTTGCTGGCAGACGTTTCGTTATTAAAAGTTTTTTGTGCGTGTATCTTTGCGGGCAGTAACAACGCTGACAGGCTTATAAGGTGGATTGTTTTCATTTTTTATTTTTTCAATGAGACAATCCAAAACGGGTTAGCCCCTACGCAACGCTAAAAAAAACGCAAAGCAATTTTCCCGCCAATCCAAATGTGCATTTGAAGGTTTGTGTCAACCGCCTCGCTATACAGGTAAGAGGGTCTGAGTTCGTTCCACAGGCTTGTATAATCGGTATTGCGTGTATCGGTCAGGAAAATATTGAGGGTAGGACCCGCTGCGAGCGAAATTTTTTTGGCAAACCGCCAGTCAATTCCCAGGTAAATTTTATTGTTCATGTTCATCCAGGCATTGTACGTTCCTGCAATCAATGTATCGGCATTCAAACGCGGGGATTGCATTTTCCAGGCGTAGTGCGAAGCAACCAGGTCAATGTCAAAAACCAGTTTTGGAGAAAGTTTAAAACTCGTTCCAAGCCCATAACCGAACGTCCATATAGGCACGCTTTCTTTTACCGGTCCAATGCCGGCAGTAAAAATGTTATGGAGTTTTTCAACGCCTGTTTTCAAGGCCAGGTTTCCATAACAAACTTCATCGGCATTCAATTCAATTTTATGGTAACCGTGTTTAACAAAAGAGAAAAAACCGATGGGAATTCCTGCTGAAGAATCGGCAAAATTGAATGTAGAAACCTGGACGCCTTTTATTATTTTGGCATAATTAAATAGTCCGGCAACCTGAACGCCTTTGACCGATTTGGCATAATTGAATAGCCCTCCTATTTGAAGCCCTTTGGTTTGTTTTGCATTTATGTTAAACAGGCCGGCAACCTGGAAACCGTAAACATCGTCATGACAAACATTGGTAAGGCCCGCTGCCTGAAACCCGGTTGTTTTTCCTCCTACTGCATTTACAAGTCCGGCAACCTGTACATACTGCACATCACCACGGTCAACATTCAGCAAACCTCCAATTTCAGCGTATTTTACACCTCCGGTATAACCGGCAAACAGGTTAAACGAAACATTGTTCATGGCATTTGTGCCAATAAGCTTGTTGGTTGATAAGGGCGGAACAACTGAAAATTGGGTTTTCCTGAAAAACGTATCGCTCAGGTTGCGTAAATTGGTTTTCATGGTTGAATTGAGTAAAAAATCAAAAGCGTTTACTTTTTCGGAAAAACTTTTGCCGGGATCGGTTAAACCGGTATCAGCCAATGCAATGAATGTTTCAACCGGAGGAGGGGGTTCAATTTTAGGAGGCAGGGGCATTAATACGATTTCAATGGCCTGGAAAAAATCTTTTGAAAGAACAATAACCGTATCACCGTAGCCTTCTTTCCTTATTTTTAATTTTACCTGTTCGGTTGAATTTGGCACTTGCAAAATAAAATAACCGTAATTGTCACTTACGGTTGAATACAAGGTGTTTTCTTCAAAAATACTTACCTGTTTTAATTTAGCGCTGGTAGGTTTATCAAAGGTATAACCGCTTACCTGTAAATATTTCGGTGATGTATCGGTTTCGTTTTTTTGAGGTGCCGCACTCAGTATAATGTAATTATTTTTGCTTTTATACACAACACTGCCCCTGAAAATGGCATGCAAAACGGTTCGTACCGGTTTATTTTGCAAATGCAGTGTAATTTTTCTGTCAATATCAATGTTTTTTGAATTATACGAAAAAGAAAATTGGCCCTGTTCTGACACTTTTTTCAATACTTCGCCCAAGGCAACATTGGTTACTTTTACCGAAACAATTCGCTCAAGCGGTGGGGTTTTTCCCTCACCTGATCCGGTACGGACGGGCTGTGAAAGACAAATACCATATACCAGGGCAAACAGCAGGACCAGTGCAAGTTTACCTGGTGCAGCCATCGCCTCCCAATGTTATGATGCCATTTTCTTCGGTTGTCCAAATGTCCATGGTTTCACCTATTATCTCAAGAATTTCATCGAGGTTTGAGCCTTCAATTTTTACACTTATGCGGCATGTTTTAAGCGCGGGTTTTGCAAAAACTATTTTTACATCAAATTGCTTCTCTAGCGCTGTTGCTACCTCAAACAAACTTGAATTTTCAAAATTCATGCTGAAGGTTTTTGTACCACTATCCGTGTCATTTTGTACCTTTTCAAACACGTCCATTGACTTATAATAAGCACCTGATTCGCCTGCTTTAAGTGTAATGCCTTTTTGATAGATGGTGTATAATTGTACCTCGCCTTCGGTTACATTAACCCGAATAATATCTTCTTTCGGGTCACCTTCAACCGAAAAACTTGTGCCGATGTCTTTTATGCATAAATTATTTACATGAATGATAAAAGGGTTTTTATCGTCATGTTTAACGTCAAAATAAGCATTCCCGCTAAGTTTGTATTCGCGCCTGGTTTTATGCAGGGCCACAAAACTGCTGTTGGGATTCACAGTTACAATGCTTCCGTCAGGCAATTTTTGTTCAACACTTTTATCTTCGGTCAAAACGCTCAGCAACTCATTGGTTTTTTGCCGTGCCGGTAAAAAATAATAAACAGTAACGGCAACCAGGCAAATCAATACCAGGCCGGCCGCAATTTTTAAAAACGGAAATGCTTTTTTTTCAGGATTGCTCAGGGCTACAATACGAATGGGGCCTGATTCCAGCTGTGGCATTATTTTGCCCCAGGCGGCATCGGCATCAACCGGTACATTGTTTTTTTCCCGGCAGCTTGTTTCATAAATGAATTTC
>DASPJQ010000787.1:0-2510 GCA_035628535.1 Flavobacteriales bacterium
CATTTTTGTAAGAATTACGCCATCAAAATTCAATTTATCATTAAACGCTTTTGCAGTATTTACCGCGTCCTGGCCCGTCATGGCATCAACCACAAACAAAATTTCATTGGGATTAATGGCTTTTTTAATGGCCGCTATTTCATTCATCATTTGCTGGTCAATGGCTAAACGACCTGCCGTATCCACTATAACCGTATTGAAATTGTTGCTGCGTGCGTATACAATGGCTTTTTGCGCAATTTTAACCGGGTCTTTTTCACTGCGGTCAGAAAATACTTCAACCCCCAATTGCTCACCCAATACATGCAACTGGTCAATGGCAGCAGGACGGTAAACATCACAGGCTACCAGCAAGGGCCTGCGGTTTTTTTTGGTCTTTAAAAACAAGGCCAGTTTACCCGAGTGGGTTGTTTTACCCGAACCCTGCAAACCGGCCATAAGAATAGTTGACGGGCTACCATTCAGGTTAATTTCCTGTTTGGCCCCGCCCATAAGCTCGGCAAGCTCATCACGGGTAATTTTAATCATCAACTGGCTTGGCGAAATAGCAGTTATAACATTGGCTCCCAAAGCCTTATCCTTTACCTTGTCTGTAAATTCCTTGGCTATTTTAAAGTTTACGTCAGCATCCAACAAGGCCCTTCTAACCTCTTTAAGGGTTTCGGCAATGTTAATTTCATTTATTTTACCCTGGCCTTTGAGCACCTTAAAGGCGCGTTCCAGTTTATCGCTCAAATTATTGAACATACGCACTAAATTACTGGTCTAAATTACAGCATTAAGCCTTTACCCGCCACTAAAAAAAACCTAAAACCTTAAAAAAGAATTCTACTTCATATATTTGAGCCAAATACACCTGTTAAATGCTGAAAATTCTGACCATTATAGGGGCACGTCCGCAAATCATAAAAGCTGCAGCTATAAGCAGGGCCATTAAAAACCATTACCAGCACCAGATTGAAGAGATAATTGTTCATACAGGTCAGCATTATGATGAAAACATGTCCCGGGTTTTTTTTACCGAACTCGAGGTTCCCAGAGAAAAATACAACCTGCATATAGGTTCAGGCAGTCATGCCGATCAAACTGCCCGCATGATGATTGAAATAAATAAAGTGGTGGAAAAAGAAAAACCAACCGTTTTGTTGTTGTATGGTGACACCAATTCCACGCTTGCTGCCTGCCTTGTGGCCATTAAAATCCATCTTCCCGTTATTCACGTTGAAGCAGGTGTGCGTTCCTATAAAAAAATGTATCCTGAAGAAGTAAACAGGTTGATTTGTGACCATGTGTCAAGTCTTTTGTTTGTTCCTTCCGATGCAGGCATGGAAGCGTTGAAAAAAGAAGGCTTTGATACCGGCCGTATATCCAACGTATCGGCCGACCACCCGCAGGTATACAGGTGTGGTGACATTATGTATGACAACACATTGTATTATGTGAACAAAGTTGAAACCATTCCACAAAATATATTCGAAAGACTGGATTTGCCTAAAAATAATTACATTCTGGCAACCATGCACCGGCCAAACAATGTTGATGAACACGCAGCACTTGAAAATATTTTAAAGGCATTTGTAAAAATCATTCAAACAAATAATACGTCCATTGTGTTGCCGCTGCATCCGCGTACCAGGAACATTATTGAAAACAATGATAAACTGAAAACATTAATGAATGTTACGGGACTTTACACCATTCCACCTGTTTCATTCCTTGACATCACCCAACTCGAAAAAAATGCAAGCCTGATTATTACCGATTCAGGTGGGGTGCAAAAGGAGGCGTATTTTATGAAAAAACCGTGCCTCATTATGCTTGAAGAAACGCCATGGACCGAGCTGGTTGAAACCGGCACTGCAAAACTTGTTGGATCCAGTTATGATCTTTTGTGTGAAGGTGCGCGTTACTTTCTGCAAAACGCGCCCGACATGCAGTTTCCCCCGCTTTATGGTGATGGAAAAGCGGCCGAATTTATTTGTGAACGTATTATTGAGCATTTTGGCTCGCTGCGTTGAAAAAAGTTACTTCCGAATGTACAGTAGTTATCGTATATTTTTGATCTTATGAAAAAAACCATACTCATTCTGGCTCCCCATACCGATGATGGAGAACTTGGCTGCGGAGGCACCATTGCAAAATACATTGAACAGGGACATGACGTGTTTTATACTGCCTTTTCAATTTGCAGCAGGTCATTACCCGAAGATTGGGCGCCAGACACGCTTGCAAAAGAAGTAAAAAACGCCACTCAGGTATTGGGCCTCAAACCCGAGAATCTTATTTTATTTGACTTCGATGTAAGACGGTTTCCCGAATTCAGGCAGGACATTCTTGAAGAATTGATAAAGCTCAAAAAAAAGGTTCAACCTGACGTTATATATGTTCCAAGCCCTACTGACATCCATCAGGACCACCAGGTAATTTCACAGGAAGGTTTAAGAGCTTTTAAACAATCAACCTTACTGGGTTATGAAATGCCATGGAACAACATAAGCTTCAATACCCGT
>DASPJQ010000788.1:0-13517 GCA_035628535.1 Flavobacteriales bacterium
ATTTTCATCCGAAACGGCAACCCATTCCTGCAGCGATTTTTGTTCTTCTTCGCTGGCTGAATGCGCAAGGCAGGCTGCAATCAATGTGTCAATATGGTTGGGTATAAGTTGCATGTTACAGGAATATTGATGGTAGGTAAAACAATAACAACGGAAGGAATTCCTTTAACTCTTCACGCAAAAATTTAAGGGCCTTGCCAACCTGGTTTTCCACTGTTTTAACCGAAACGTTTAACTCGTTGGCAATTTCCTGGTACTTCAATCCTTCAAAGCGGCTTAGCTGAAATGTTAAACGGCACTGTTCAGGTAAGCGGTCAACAGCTGAATGCAGGCACTTTTCAAGTTCATCTTTGGATATGGTTTGTGAGGTGCTTTCATTGTTAACTGCGGTTTCATACAGTATTTGCGCACGGTGGGCCCGTTGCGTATTGAGCTGCTTTAACCGGTTTAAACCAGCATTATTTACTGCGCGGTACAAATAGGATTGCAGCGAGGTTTCAATTTCAATCACCGAACGTTTGTTCCAAATGTTGATGAAAACCTGTTGAACCACCTCTTCCGATTCATTTTTGTCTTTTAAAAGCACGCAGGCATAATTGCACAGGCGTTGGTAATACGTTTTAAAAATACGCTCAAACGCTTTAACGTCTCCGTTTTGCACAGACGTAAAATCATGCGTATTTACATCGGACGTCATGGTCTTAACAAAGATAGAATTTGAGTGGATGGTTGCCTTTGATTCACGCATTTGAATATAGGACAAACGTGCGGGAAAAATCCCCTACGGGCCGTAAAATATTTTTAAAGGAAACTGAAGGTCAATTATTTAATAAGCCGCCTGTGGTAATTGATTTGACCAAGGTGATAGTTAAAATGCGTTAAAAGAACCAAAAGCACTTCATGCGTTGTTTTTCCTTCACCAAAATGCGGAAGCGGAAACACATCCTGCAGGCGTTTGTCATCCAGTTGATCAAATGTGTTTCCAATCATAATTTTAGTCGCTTCAATTTTTTCTACTATGTTTTGGCGCTGTACATTTTTTTCTGAGAACTCTTTATCGCGTTCCCGTACGTATCCGGTGTTACCCAACTGTGCACCTATAAAATGGTTGAGGTTGCCAACCAAATGCAAGGCCAGGTTACCTGCACAGTTTGAAATACCGGGACGCAATTCCCATAGCATACATTCGTTTTCATAGGCGTTTATTTCACCTGCCAGTTGGTCAAGGTGTTTTTGAATAATTTCCTTAAAGTGGTTTTTCATAACGCTCCCTTTTTAATTTCTTCCACTACGCCCGGGTCTAGCAGGGTTGAAGTATCACCTAAATTTTGCAGTTCACCTTCGGCAATTTTACGCAATATCCTCCGCATGATTTTTCCGCTGCGGGTTTTTGGCAAACCGGGCACAACCTGTATTTTGTCGGGTTTGGCAATAGGACCAATGTGTTTGTTGACTTCGGCCAGGATTTCTTTTTTAAGGTCTTCGGGTTTAATTCCTGCCTGCGTACAAATTACATAAGCATATATTCCCTGTCCTTTTATGTCATGCGGGTACCCAACTACAGCACTTTCAACAATGGCCGGGTGTTGGTTAATGGCGTTTTCTACTTCGGCAGTGCCAATGCGGTGGCCGCTTACATTCATAACATCGTCAACACGGCCCGTTATACGGTAATACCCGTTTTCATCACGCCTGCAACCGTCACCGGTAAAATATAAATTGTCATATGTGGCAAAATAATTGGTGCGGCAACGCTCATGATCGCCATACGTGGTGCGAATAATGGAAGGCCATGGAAATTTCATACAAAGGTTCCCCTCAACATTGTTCCCTTTTATTTCATTTCCTTTTTCGTCAACAAGTACCGGTTGCACGCCTGGTAATGGCAAGGTGGCATACGAAGGTTTTAACGGTGTAATGTTGGCGAGCGGTGAAATTAAAATACCGCCAGTTTCGGTTTGCCACCAGGTGTCAACAATGGGGCATCTTTTTTTGCCAATGTTGTCATAATACCACTGCCATGCTTCTTCATTTATGGGTTCACCAACGCTGCCCAGGGTTTTTAGCGATGACAAATCATACGGCTTTACAAAATCAGGTCCGGCAGCTTCCAGGGCACGTATGGCGGTTGGGGCCGTATAAAATATATTCACTTTATGTTTGTCAACTATTTGCCAAAACCGGCCTGCATCCGGATAGGTAGGGACGCCTTCGAATATAACAGATGAAGCCCCTGCCAGCAAAGGGCCGTAAACAATGTACGAGTGACCGGTTATCCAGCCCACATCGGCCGTACACCAAAAAACATCGCCTTTGTTGTATTGGAAAACATTTTCAAAACTATACCGGGTATAAACCATGTAACCGCCACAGGTATGCACTACGCCTTTGGGTTTGCCCGTTGAACCGCTTGTATACAATATAAATAACATATCCTCGCTGTCCATCCATTCAGGTTCGCAACCATGGGGAGCGTGTTTTTCTTCTTCATGCCACCAGGCATCCCGCCCCGCTTGCATATCAATTTCTTCGCCTGTGCGTTTGAATACAATAACGTTTTGAACACTTACGCAGTTTTTCAGCGCCTCGTCAACCGTGGCTTTCATGGGAATAGCTTTATTGCCACGGTAAGCACCGTCTGATGTAATCACGATGCAGCATGCCGAATCGTTGATCCTGTCGGTAAGTGAGGCTGTCGAGAAGCCGCCAAATACAACGTTGTGAATGGCCCCAATGCGGGCACAGGCCAGCATGGCCACAATGGCCTCGGGTATCATGGGCAGGTATATGCATACACGGTCGCCTTTTTTAACACCTTTATTTTTCAACACATTGGCGAAACGGCAAACACGTACAAGCAATTCGCCATACGTAATGACCTGTTTTTTTTCACCCGGTTCGTTCCCTTCCCATATATATGCTGCTCGATCAGGATTTTCGGCAGCGTGTATGTCAAGGCAATTGTAGGCAATATTCAGTTTTCCGCCCCTGAACCATTCAACCCTGGGTTCTTTAAAATTCCATTCAACAACCTTGTCCCACTTTTTTTGCCAGTGAAAATGGTTGGCAATGCCCTCCCAAAATAGCGTGGGGTTCTCACTGCTTAATTTATATTGATCTTCGTATTCTTTGAATGAATGTATGCGCATGTTTTGTTATTTGTTAATAGTTAATCGTTGTTCAGGCAATGGGTGTGGCCAACATGTTGTATTTAAAAGAGTGTTTTTGTTCAAACTTCAAGTTTTTAGATTTCGAAGAATAGTTGACACGTTCTGCTTATTACGCTTTGTTTACGCATGCCCAATAACAATTAACCAATAACTTTTTTCTCCGCTAAAGCCCTCAGTTGCCTGCTGGTTTTCCTGCTGCCGTCATGGCTCCACCCGGGTGGGCCAAAAACGTACATGAATTTCGACCTGAAATTGGGTGCTTTTTTGACATCACGCCACATGTTTTGCCATTCATGAAAAACAACTTTTGCGGGATGGTGCGAACCGATGTTTTCCGTCAACCCGTATTTCACGGGTTCGGTTTCGGGTGTATAGGTGCCAAACAGTTTGTCCCAAAAAATAAATACCATGCCCATGTTGCGGTCAAGGTAAATATGGTTGGAGCCGTGGTGTACGCGATGATTACTGGGTGTAGCAAAAATATGTTCCAGGAAACCCAGTTTACCAACATATTGGGTATGTATTAAAATGCCGTAAATCTGCGTGGCGCTGTACATGAAAAAAACATCGGCAGGTTCAAAGCCGCAAAAGGCCAGTGGTATAAAATAAACAATACGGTACAGGGGTTGAAAAACCGATGAACGGAAACCCACGGTCAAATTGAACTCTTCCGATGAATGGTGGGTAACGTGTATGGCCCAGAAAAAACGTACATAATGGTCAACATAATGCAACAAAAAGAAAAGAAAATCCTCGGCAACCAATAACACTATCCAGTAAACAATTGGATTTTCAATTTTAAAAAAAGCATACTCCGCAAAATAAACGAATACGGCCAGGTTTGCAAAGCGCATTAAAATATCAAGACCCATGTTCAACAGCATGAGGTAAATGTTTTCAATGAACCCGTAAGTCGAATATTTTTTATGATGGTGGAGGTATGAAATAAAAATTTCAGCCCCGATTACAACAGCATAAAGCGGGGTGGAAATCAATATTAAAAGCGTTTCGCGAAAGGGCTCCATGAATACCCAAATTTAAGCTATTTTCAGAAAATGCAAATAATTAAAAATTAATTAAAATGGTATGAGGTAAGCACCCGTTCAACGCGAATACCGGGATAAGCAAGGTTCCAAAAAATACCTTTAACCATACCGATGTCTTTAATAAAATAATAAATAAAAAAATCACCATAAGCACCGCCTGTTTTAATCAAAGGATTATAAAAAGTACCGGCTGGAGTTGTAAGAGTGTCATTTGCATAATGGTAAGAAGTCATAAATGTGTAAGGAGGATTGGATTCATAACTATAAAGAGTATCATTCAGCATTGGCACGTTTAAATAAATTGACGGTACCCTGCATCCGCCCATGGAATTTTGAAGGTAAAATATCCCGTAATCCGACTTGCCAAAAATTTGGTTTGAATTATTGTTGAATTCCCATAACGAGTCAGGCGAATTTATAAGTAAACCGGAAATAATAGTTGAATGCGAAGAATGGTAAGAGGTATCAAGCGTATCATTTACATATTTAAAGTCGCAATAGGTCCACCAATTACCGGCTGCAACCGGATAAAATGCCGGAATATTCAGGTTTGAATCGGCTGAAAAAACCAGGTCACCGTAATGACATTCAAATTCAACGGGTAGGGCAATTTTGTCCTTGCGGCATGCCATAAGAAGAGCGAGCAGGAGCGAAACGGCAAACGATTTCATAGGAACTAAAATAATGCATCCTGTGCAAAAAATAAAAACAGCATTAAATGTAGATAAGGCTGCTTACGGGGTTATCCCTCTACATATTCAATATCAAAATCAACCAGGTCAACAAACTGCTGTATACGCAAATCAATCTCTTTTTCGGTAAGTTCGGCAATACGCTCGGTACCGAATTTTTCAACCGTAAACGAGGCCAGTGCCGATCCAATGATAATAGCCCGCTTCATGTTGTCAAATGAAACATCTTTGGTATGGGTAATGTAACCAATGAATCCACCTGCAAACGTATCGCCCGCACCGGTTGGGTCCATCACTTCTTCCAGAGGAAGGGCAGGGGCAAAAAACATTTTGTCCTTGTCAAATAAAATGGCACCGTATTCGCCACGTTTTACGATTAGGTATTTTGGCCCCATGGTAAGTATTTTGCGGGCCGCTTTCACAATGCTGAACTCACCACTCAACTGCCTCGCCTCTTCGTCATTAATGGTCAGCACATCAATTTCTTTCAGCACTTCTTTCAACGAATCCATGGCTATTTCCATCCAGAAATTCATGGTGTCAAGAGCAATTAATTTCGGGCGTTTTTTCAATTGTTTGATGACTGACAGTTGAATTTTCGGATCAAGGTTCCCCAGCATTAAAAAATCAGCGCCCTGGTAACTGTCAGGCACTACGGGTGTAAAAGTGGCCAGCACGTTCAATTGCGTGTCCAGGGTGTCGCGGGTATTCATGTCAAAATGATACTTACCCGCCCAAAAAAATGATTTTTCGCCTTTTTTAATCTGCAGTCCTTCTAACTCAACCCCGCGGTGTTTAAGTTTATCAAGCATGCTTTGAGGAAAGTCATCGCCAATAACCGATACCATCTTGCTTTTTTTAGCGAAATAGGAGGCTGCCAGGGAAATGTATGTAGCGGCACCACCCACAATTTTATCGGTCTTTCCAAAGGGGGTTTCTATGGCATCAAAAGCAACAGTACCAACAATTATAAGGCTCATGAGGTTTAGTATATTTTATTACGAAAGTAATATTAATTTAGCTATCCTGAATTCAGAACCCTAAAATTTAGAACCGGCATGCAAAAACTGCGTTTCCTGCTTTTTCCGTTCTCCCTGGTATTCATATGTGCCACTGAATTCAGGCATTTGCTTTTTAGAATTAAACTGCTAAAGCAAAAAAAATTCGGTGTGCCTGTTATTGTAGTAGGAAACCTGAGTACAGGCGGCACTGGTAAATCGCCCATGGTTGACTACCTGCTTAAATTACTGGTCAGGGATGGACGCCCGGTTTCACTCAGCCGGGGTTATGGCCGGAAAACAAAAGGGTTTTATGAAGTAAGCCTTAACTCAAGCGCAACCGATACAGGTGATGAACCGCTTATGCTCAAAAGTGCAAATCCGTCAACAGGTGTTTTTGTTGATGAAAACCGCGTAAGGGGAATAGAGCGTATTTTGAAAACCAATGCTGCTACCAGTTGCGTTATTCTTGACGATGCTTTCCAGCACAGGTATGTAAAACCCTCCTGCGCCATTTTGCTCACGCAATGGAGCAACCCTTTTTACAAAGACTATGTTTTACCGGTAGGCAATTTGCGTGAATTGCGCAAAAATGCAAACCGTGCCGACATTGTTATTATGACCAAGTGCCCGGCTTTGACCGATGATCAAATGGATGAGGCCGTGGCCGATGTTGAACGGTATTCAAATGCAAAAGTTTTTTTTTCAAGGTTGGAATACGGTAAACCCATAGGGGTGTTTGACAATAAAACCCTGGAAGAAAAACCCGATGAAATTTTGCTGGTTACGGGTATTGCCCGTGCTGGTTTCCTGCTTGAATATTGCAAAGGCCTGTATAGCAAGGTACACCACCTGGAGTTTTCCGATCATTATGTATACAAACAAAGCGATTTTGAGCGGATTGCAGAAAATTTTAATAGATTTGTCGCGCCAAAAAAAGCCATTCTTACCACCCACAAAGATGCGGTGAAATGGTTGGGTGTTGTGGAAAGCAAGGCCATTAAACCGTTCCCTGTTTTTTACCAACCCATAAACATAAAAATAATTGGCAAGGAAAAAGAATTTAATGACTTAATGTTGAAGTATGCTCGAAAAGCTCAATGAAACAGCTGATTATTTAAAATCAAAAATTAAAAACCGACCGTTTGCCGGAATAATTCTGGGCACCGGCCTTGGTGGATTGGTAAGGGAAATAACTCCCGAAATAATTGTTCCTTATGAAGAAATTCCGAATTTTCCCGTTTCAACGGTTGACGGTCATTCGGGCAAATTAATATTTGGCAAATTAGGCGATAAACAGGTTGTGGCCATGCAGGGCCGTTTCCATTTTTATGAAGGCTATAGCATGCAGGAAGTTACTTTCCCGGTGCGTGTTATGAAACTTCTTGGTATAAAATATTTGTTTGTTTCCAACGCAAGCGGAGGCGTAAACCCCAATTTTGAAATTGGCGAGCTCATGCTGCTTACCGACCATATTAATCTATTTCCTTCCAACCCGCTGAGTGGTAAAAACATTGCTGAACTGGGACCCCGTTTCCCCGATATGAGTGAGCCATACGATCTTAAACTGGTTGACCGGGCCCTGGAAATTGGCAAAAAAAATGACATTAAACTGTCAACAGGTGTGTATGTTGGTTTGAGCGGACCCACATTTGAAACACCTGCCGAGTACAAATATATGCGCCTTATTGGTGGCGACACGGTTGGCATGAGTACGGTACCTGAAGTAATTGTTGCACGGCACATGGGAATAACCTGCTTTGCCATGAGCATCATTACCGACCTTGGGGTTGAAGGCAAAATTGTGGAAATAACGCATGAAGAAGTGCAGGAAGTTGCCGCCAAACAGGAACCTAAAATGACGCTTGTGTTCAGGGAACTGATTAATTCACTCAACTAACGTGAGTAGCGTATACGATAAATACGAGGCTGTAATTGGTTTGGAAGTGCATACCCAAATGCTGACCAAAAGCAAGGCCTATTCAAGCGATATCAATGAATATGGCGGCTTGCCCAACACACACGTAAGCGCTGTTTCACTGGGGCATCCCGGCACCTTGCCCGTAATGAACGAAAAAACCATTGAATTTGCCGTGCGCCTGGGCATTGCTCTTGAATGCGACATTGCTCCAACCATGTATTTTGCGCGCAAAAATTATTTTTACCCCGACCTTCCCAAAGGATATCAGATTACACAGGATAAAACGCCCGTTTGTACAAAGGGGCACATTGATATAAAGGACGATGACGGTAAGCCTAAACGCATTAACCTCACACGTATTCACATGGAAGAAGATGCGGGCAAAAGTTTGCACGATGTTGATCCGTTCCATACCCTGGTAGACCTGAACCGTGCCGGAGTGCCTTTGCTTGAAATTGTTTCTGAACCTGATATAAGAACCGGTAAAGAGGCTTATAATTACCTGACGGAAATCCGCAAACTGGTGCGTTACCTTGGTATTTGCGATGGAAACATGGAAGAGGGGAGCATGCGTTGTGATGCCAACATAAGTGTGCGCCTGAAAGGTTCAACCACGTTCGGTACAAAAATCGAGGTGAAAAACATGAACTCCATACGCAACGTGCAGCGCGCTATTGAGTACGAAATAAAACGCCAGGTTGATGCCATTGAGAACGGTGAAAAATTGTATATGGAAACCCGCAATTTTGATGCGGTAAGCGGAACAACGTCAGGCATGCGTTCAAAAGAGGGATCCAGTGATTACAGGTATTTTCCCGAACCTGACCTGCAACCGTTGCTGGTTACCGAAGAATACAAGGCCACCGTTAAAAAAAACCTGCCGCCATTGCCGCAGCAATTGGTGAATAAATACATGAAAGACTTCGGCCTGAGTGAGTATGATGCGTTGCAGATTACCGATACCAAAGAATTCGCTTTGTATTTCGAGGAATTGACCACCCACACAACAAACTATAAAGCTGCCGCAAACTGGATGATGTCGGTTGTGCGTATGTACTTAAATGAAAATGCAATGGACATAACACAGTTTGCTATAAAACCATCAGCACTGGCTAAACTCATTGCCATTATTGACGATGGAAAAGTATCGCATACGGCCGCTTCACAGCATATTTTTCCCGAACTCGCAAATAATCCCGGTACCAACCCGCTTGACATAGCAGTTGCCAAAAACCTGGTACAGGAAAGCAATGAGGACGCCCTGCTGGAATTGGTTAAACAGGCATTGGCGAAATATCCCGAAAAAGTGGTGGAGTACAGGGCTGGGAAAACGGGGCTTGCAGGATTGTTTATGGGCGAAGTCATGAAACTCTCAGGAGGCAAAGCCGATCCCAAAGCTACCAGTAAATTATTAAACGAATTATTGAACAAATAACCACACAAAAGACACAGGCATCAGACACAAGACAAGACGGCTGAACCATTTTGAACCCGTTTTTGAACAAATCAACCAGTTCCATCAGGAGCTCCATTTTGATAACACAATAAACTAAATCATAAAGCCCTGCGGGGCGGCACACAACATGAAAAAAATAATAGTATTTCTAATAGCTTTCAGTACGCTCACTGCATGTGGCGGTGGAGGAAAAGGCAAACTATCGGGAACAATAAAAAACGCCAGAGACCAAAACCTCATTTTCGAAAAAATTGAGAACAATGCTCCAGTGGCTTTGGACACGGTTAAACTGGATGAAACCGGTAAGTTCAGCTTTGAAATTCCTGATGGTAAAATCAATTTTTACCGGCTTATTTTAGGGGCGAATAATTTTGTGGTGCTTTGCCTTGACAGCAGCAATACACCCGAGGTGAATGGCGATGCAAAGGACCTGATGGCCACGTACACCGTAAAAGGATCGAAGAATTCAGAAATCATTCACGATTATTTTGCTGAAATAAACCCGTTGCTCAAACAACAAAGGGAGCTTGACAACAGCATGCGCGGCATGAATTTTGGCGATACAGTGAAAGTTAATACCATGCGTGCGCAAATGAATGATCTTATTGCGAAAATAGGAACCATTACAAAAAAATACATTGACAATAACCCCGAATCGCCAGCGCTGGTTGTAATGCAGTCACTGAACCCTGAAACCGATTTGGATTACTATAAAAAGATTGAAAAAGCCGTGGCCAAATCCATGCCCAATTCATTTTTTCACAACCAGGTTTCAACTTACATAAGCCAGATTGAATACAACCTGCAACAAATGCAACAGCAAAAAGAAATGGATAAACTCCTTTCAGGCGGTATGCCTATGCCAGATATTAAACTTCCAGGGTTGGATGGAAAAGATAAAGCGCTTTCTGCGCTTATGGGCAAAGTGGTGCTGGTTGATTTCTGGGCGAGTTGGTGCCGTCCCTGCCGTGCCGAAAACCCCAACGTGGTAAGGCTCTACAATAAATACAATAAAAAAGGTTTTGAAGTATTCAGCGTTTCACTTGACAAGGATAAAAACGCATGGGAAGCCGCCATTACCAAAGACGGATTGATTTGGCCAAACCATGTAAGTGATTTGCAACAATGGCAATCGGTTGTGGTAAAACAATTTGGCATACAAGGTATTCCTTACACCATATTGGTTGGACGTGACGGTAAAATCATTACAAAAAATCTTCGCGGTGCTGACCTGGAAGCAAAGCTGGCTGAGTTATTTGGTAAATAATTGAGATTATCATCAGGAAGACTACCCATCGTTCTCCATGATCAACAAGGCGTGTTATTTGTTCTCCGTTCTTCGTAGCTAAGAAACACTGGCATTATGCACACAGTTGATTATGCTCAAACCCACGAAGAACAAACAACAAAAAAACGCGAAAGTCCCTACTGTCACCGTACAAAACCACGGCTTTCTAAAGTTCCCTGCCGCGAATGCTGACAACCGCCACCCAATACAGCGATGCCAGCATTACTTGACGGGGTCCGATTCTTGTCAGAGTCGTCAACCCTGACAAACTTTGCTTTTAATATCCCTCATGGCACACCTTTTGCTTTTTTTACGTCTACATGATAAAGCATTGCTAATATTGAAAATCAATCAATTAAACATTATTAACAAGCGCATTTCAAGCATATCGTTATATTTATGAGTATGAACACATTTCTCAGCTTTTTTACTGCAGTTTTAGCATTGGTATCTTTCCCGTCACAGGCGACCCAGTCAACTATATCAGGTAACATTACCAACGGTGCCGGTAAAAAAATATACTTTGAACAGTATTTCGAAACAAGGCTCAACAAACTGGATTCGGCCACCCTTGACAAGTCTGGAAAATTCGCATTCCAGGTTAATCACGAGGTAACCGATTACTACCGCATTTCAATAAAACCCACCGATTTTATTGTTTTCATTATTAAACCGGGTGATAAAATCACTGTAAAGGCTGATGCGAATGCATTAAATAAAACCTATACGGTTAAGGGCTCTGAGTTTTCGCAACACCTGAAAGAATTTTCTGACCTTGTAAACGGGTATATCAGGGAACGTGATACCATTTCGGCACGTTTCAAACGCGCCATTGCAGCGCAAAAAGATGCTGAGAGTGAAAAACTGGGAAAGGAATTGGGTGATGCATACAATAAATTCACCATCAACCGCGATGCTTTTCTGAATAAATATCCATCCTCGCCAGCTTTGTTTGCCGCATTAAGTCATATCAACCCCGCTACCGATTATGATCAGCTTAAAAAAATTGAAAAAGCCATGGAGCGCGATATGCCCAATTCATGGTTTCGGCTCCAGGTAAAAATGGCCATTAAAAAAATTGACGACCAACGCGCCATTGAAGAAGCCAAGGCCAAAGAGGCGGAACGGCAAAAACAGGTAAAGGAAAACCTTATGCCCGGTAAAATGGCCCCTGATTTCACCATGGCCGATTCAAATGGTGTGCAAAAAAAACTCTCGGCATTGCGCGGACAATATGTGCTGCTTGATTTCTGGGCCTCCTGGTGCGGACCCTGCCGCAAAGAAAATCCCAATGTCATTGCAAATTACGCAAAGTACAAAGACAAAGGGTTTACCGTTATGAGTGTTTCGCTCGATTTTGATCGCAAGAAATGGCTTGACGCCATTAAAAAAGACAAGCTTATATGGCCCAATCACGTAAGCGAATTAAAAGGCTGGCAAACCTCTGTGCTTCCCAGTTACGGCATAACAGGTATTCCGTTTACCGTTCTCATTGATAAAGAGGGTAAAATTGTACAAACCAATTTAAGGGGGCCGGCCCTGGAAGAAAAGTTAAAGGAAATTTTCGGATATTAGCGAAAACTCCGGTAACCTGATGAGGATAGCAACCTGTGCAATAATCTTTCTGTTTTTTGTTTCAGCTTTTGCGGCACTTGCCCAACCCGACAGCAATTATTTTCAGCAGCAGGTAAATTATACCATTTCGGTTAAACTCAATGATGCGAACCATTCCATAAAAGGGTTTGAAACCATTGAATACAAAAACAACTCACCGCATAAACTTAAATACATCCTGTTTCATTTATGGCCCAACGCGTATAAAAACAATGAGACCGACCTGGCCAAACAGTTGTTGGAAAATGGCGACATTGACTTTTATTACGCACCGGCCTCCGATAAAGGCTTCATCGATTCTCTGCTGTTTAAAGTGGGTGACGACACGCTTAAATGGGAATTTTACAAAGAAGAAATAAAAGATAAGAACGGTGATGTAAAACAAGGCAAAGATGGAAAAGCTTTAAAAAAAACATACATTGACATTGCTAAAATAATTCTTCCGAAGGCCCTAGACCCTGATAGCACCGTTGTAATTACAACCCCGTTTTATGTAAAAATTCCTTCAGGATTGTTTTCAAGACTTGGTCACATTGGCCAGTCCTATCAACTAACCCAGTGGTATCCCAAACCTGCAGTATACGACCGCAACGGATGGAACCCCATGCCGTACCTGAACCAGGGCGAATTTTATAGTGAATGGGGAAATTTTGATGTGAGCATTACTGTACCCGCCAATTACCTGGTAGCGGCAACTGGCGAATTGTATGAATGTCCGCAGGAAGAGCGCATGCTTGAACTCAGGGCCAAAGAAACCGAACAACTGTTTAAAGACAATAAAGTTGATAAATTGGGAAATCTATTGGGTGGCGATGGTTTTCCACCTTCGTCTGCCGAATGGAAAACACTCAGGTACGTTCAAAAAAACGTGCATGATTTTGCGTGGTTTGCCGACAAGCGCTGGCATGTGCTGAAAGGAGAATATATTTTTGAAAAAAGCGGGAAGTTGGTTTCCCTCTGGACTTTTTTCACCAATAAAAATTCACGCTTCTGGAAAAAATCAATCCAGTACCTGCACGATGCCTGCCATTATTATTCAAAATGGAACGGTGATTATCCCTACAGCATTTTGCAGGCTGTTGATGGCACCATAAGCGCAGGCGGTGGTATGGAATATCCTACCATTACGAACATAGGTGATGTGTTCAGCGACATGAGTCTTGAAACCGTTATCATGCATGAAGTGGGCCATAACTGGTTTTACGGGGTACTGGCTTCAAACGAACGCGAGCATCCATGGATGGATGAAGGCATAAACAGCGCCAATGAAATGCGTTATATACGCACCAAGTATCCTGAATACAACCTGGCCGGAGAATTAGGTTTTGCGGG